>JAWCNH010000143.1:0-2769 GCA_038848765.1 Bathyarchaeia archaeon | reverse complement strand
GGTAACGCTGGAAAACCTCATAAAAGAAGAAATACTCGTTGAAAGCACCGATGTCAACCTTATCAACCCAATCTCGTCACATTGGAAGGAAACGTGGCCCATGGACATCCAATATAGGCTTATTGACTGGATTGACGACAATCACGATGGAATCCTAAGCGAAGAAGACATAGTTGTCTTTATGCCTCAACAAGAACCGCCAGTGCCCCTAGAATGGTACAATGTGGAACTCTTGTTGTTTATGCCGCCTGGCCCAGTTATCATGCGGCTCAGCCCAGTAATAATTGGAACCAAATACCTATACTTAGACGGTCAACTAATTGAAACGCAAGAGGTCATTTTGAAGTCTGGAGTGCCCCATGAACAAGAGCGTGTTTATTGGCCAGCACCTGGAAAGCATGTGTTCAAAGTTGCATTTCACGTTGAAGAACCGAACTGGGACTCTTGGAAACTGCAATGCAAATGGATTAACTACACCTTTACTTTCTGGGTAACTATCAAAGAAGACATTGTGGGCAGCACGCTTTATGACGACCTGGGTTTACCAGCCTATCCATACAAAAGCCAGCTACCCTCACCTGACATCAAAGTTGACATGAAAGACATAGGCAAAGTTGCCCACGCCTTCGGCTCTTACCCGGGTCATCCCAGATGGAATATGGGAATACCAGACATCAACGGCGACTACAAAGTTGACATGAAAGACGTCGGCGCCATAGCCAAAAAATTCGGCTGGCATGGCTGAGAAACAAACTTTTCAATTCCCTTCTTTTTCTTGTTAACGCATAAAACATATAAAGCACTCCACATCCTTTCATTTGCACAAACCTAGGAGAAAAACAACCAAATGCCAAAATGGGGATACTCAATAACAGAATTAGACCCGGAAAAAACCGTAAAGGCAAGTGGACGAGAGCTTAGAATATCCCATAAAGCCTCAAGAGAAATATGCAAAACCATAAAAGGCATGAAACTCCACCAAGCCAAACAATTCCTAGAACAAGTCATAAACAAAAAAACACCAGTCCCATATCGAAGATTCAAAAAGAAACAACCCCACAGACATGGCTTACAAGGCGCCTATGCAGGCAAATACCCAGTGAAAGCAGCGCAAAAAATACTGAAAATATTACAAGGCGCCGAAGCGAATGCCGAGTTTAAAGGATTAGACACCGAAAGACTCCGAATAATTCACGCTTCAGCTTATCCAGGCATGAAAATTAAGAGGTATATTCCTAGGGCGTTTGGTCGTTCGTCGCCTCGTTTTCAAACATTAACCCATGTGGAACTTGTTTTAGAAGAAATGGAGAAGGCGGAGGGTGAAGCCTAAGTGTCAGCCGTGAAACATTTTATAAGCGAGTCTTTGAAGAAAATTGAAATTGACGAATTTTTGCGGAACGAACTTGAAAAGGCAGGCTACGGCGGCGTGGAGGTAACAAAAACTCCTTTGGGCACACATGTGGTTATTTACGCCATGCGTCCAGGCTTGGTTATCGGTCGGGGAGGAGACACAATTAAAGAGCTTGCCACAGTTTTAGAACAGAATTTTCAGCTTCCTAACCCGCAGATTTCCGTTGCGGAAATAGAAGTTCCAGAGCTTAACCCCCACGTCATGGCTTCCCGTATTGCTTCTGCGCTAAAAAGAGGCATGCATTTCCGCAGAGTTGGATATTGGACTTTGAATCAAATAATGGAAGCCGGAGCCTTAGGCGCCGAGATAGTGATTTCTGGCAAGTTAAGAACCGAACGGGCTAGATATGAAAAGTTTAGAGCTGGATACCTGCCAAAAAGTGGAGAACCTCCATTAAAGTATATGCGAAAAGCGGAAATGCACGTGCAACTGAAACCAGGCATATTCGGGGTAAAAGTTCGAATAATGCCGCCTAACGCAGAATTCCCAGACAAAATACAGCTGATAGAAGAAAAACCAGCTGAAGCCTTAGCTAAAGAAGCGCCTGAAAAACCTGTTACAGCTGAAAAGTCTACGGAACAACTGGAGGAGGCTGAAGGGAAGGAAAGAGAAGGGGAAGAATAGAAATGCCGATTTTAAGAATGAAAGACATCAGAGCCATGAGTTCTGAAGAGAGACGTAAAAAGCTGGGCGAGTTAAAAACAGAGCTTATGCGCTTGAAAACCATGATTAGGGCGGGCGGTTCTTTAGAAAACCCAGCACGAGTCAAAGAACTGCGTAAAGCTATTGCTCGCATACTTACGGTTGAGGGTGAAGTTAAATTCGGAGAGGAGAAGAAACGTTGAAAATAACTCCAGCCATACTTCAACATGAATTCATCGGCTTAAAAGTCAAAGTTGTTAAAAGTGCTAACCCATGCAATGTGGGTATTAGAGGCATTATTATAGATGAAACACGGAACACTTTTAAACTGCAACATGAAACCCATACGAAAACACTAATCAAAAAGGAGAATGTCTTCCATTTTACTTGGCCCGATGGCACAGTTTTAGAAATTGATGGGAAAGCTCTTGTAGGTAGGCCTGAAGAACGTTTAAAGAGGAGAGTTAGGAGGCTTTGGTGATGGAGTCCGCTTCGTTGAAGAAGCCAAAGAAAAGTTGTGATGATAGGAATTGTCCTTTTCATGGTCAACTTGCGCTTAGGGGAAGAACTTTAGAGGGTGTGGTTACCAGCGCTAAGATGGATAAGACTGTGATTGTGAGGCGTGACTATCTTCATTACGTGCCGAAGTTTAAGCGTTATGAGCGTAGGCATAGTCACATTCCAGCGCATAATCCTCCATGCCTAGAAGCCAAGGA
>JAWCNH010000142.1:0-2790 GCA_038848765.1 Bathyarchaeia archaeon | reverse complement strand
AACTCGTTTGGAGTGCCTATGGTAACGATTTTCCCATGGTCAATTATGGCGATTCTGTCGCAGAGCATGTCCGCCTCTTCCAAGTAATGGGTTGTCATGAAGATTGTCATGCTAAACTCTTTTTTAAGCAGCTTTATGTAGTTCCATGTGGCAGCTCTTGTTTGGACGTCAAGCCCTAACGTTGGCTCGTCGAGGAAGAAGACTTTTGGTCTGTTAATTAAGCCGCATGCAAGTTCAAGTCTTCTTCGCATGCCGCCTGAGTATGTAGCCACTTGTTTGTCCTTGAATTTTGTTAGTTCTACAAGTTCCAAAAGTTCTTGAGCTCGTTTCTTGGACACTTCACGTGGAAGTCCATAAAGGTCGGCGCAGAGGATTATGTTTTCGAAGCCTGTTAAGTCTTCATCTGCCGTGTATTCTTGTGGAACAACGCCGATGCAGTTTCTAACTTGGCTTGCCTCTTTCAAAATGTCGAAACCGCAGACTGAAGCTTTTCCTTCGGTTGGTTTCAGCACAGTAATAAGCATGTTGATTGTTGTAGTTTTGCCTGCGCCATTTGGCCCCAGAAAACCGAAGATTTCGCCCTCTTTCACTGTAAAGTTAACGTGGTCGACAGCCACGAGGCTCTTGTTGAAAACTTTGGTTAATCCTTCAACAACTATTGCGTCGCCAGACATCCTCATTCACTCCAGTTTTTATCAGTTATTTCTTCAATCTTTTTCGTTGCTTCTTCTAAAACTTTCCTAGCTTCTTCCACGGCTTTTTCTGAGTATTGGCATCTCAATTTTTCTCGGAAATCCAAAATGGCGATCGCCAAGTTTTTTATGGCTTTTCGCAGTTCCCTCGCCCTTTCTGGATGAAATTCAAACCACATAGGTCCCATGAAGCCTAGTCGTGGTCCAAAATGTTTGAAACGTTTTCGCAGTTCTTCGCGCCTTTTTTCATGTTCTTCTAGGAAGGCTTTTCCTTCTGCTGTTAGAGTGTAACGTTTCACTCCAGCCTCTTTTTCTCCTGCCTCTTTAATGTAGCCTTTGTCTTGTAGCCAAGCCAGCAAGGGGTAGATTGAGCCTGGGCTTGGTTTCCAATGTCCATTGGTTTGCTGTTCGATTTCGTTCATTATTTCTGAGCCTGACATGGGTTTTATGCTTAGCAGTTTTAACACGTGATAACGTAGGAAACCTTTTGGAACCATTGCCATGTGTCTCATCCAATGTTTGAACGGAAACATTTCCTATCACTTTCGATATCAAATTCGATATCAATACTGATAGCGTGCATATAAACCTTCCGACAAAACACAAACAACGCCCACCAACAACGCCTCAACTTCAAAAACAAAAACAAACCAAAATGAATCAATAAACCAGAACAAAAACAAACCTTTCCGTAAAGCTTATCCACACAATGAATCAAAAAATAAACACGTGGAACGTGCAACACACCACAAGTCTTCTCACATTCCCTCCTTTCCCTAAAACTCCAACAAGTGTTGCACGTTCCACACGACAAAGAAAATCCTAAACAAAATTTTTGGTGCTGCCACCGAGATTTGAACCCGGAACAACGACGAAGGGTGATTTCTCCCGCAACCTCCTCTTTTTCTACGTTTCTCTAGAGTGTCTTCGTTCGCTGCAACTAGCGGAATAAACCTTAAGCTAGGTTTAAATTTGTGTACTTTACAATTAAATGGGCGTTAGTTTTTCAAAGATGTATTCTGTGTTAGTGTGTCTTAAGTGCTTAACCCTGTTAAGTAATTTGTGAAGTTAATAATAGGGTTTTTAGCATCGGGTCTTTGACCGTATATACCCCTTCATGCTCTTCTATTAGCATTGCTGCCTTTAAGTTTTCTATTATGTTCTGTATTGTCGCATCGTTAACCGATGAGCCTTTTCGTGCTTCTATTGCGTTCTTTATTTCTTTCCAGCGGGCTGATATGGCTGTGACTTTAAGGGTTGTTATGTAAAGTGTTCTGTCTCTTCCCTCTAGAAAGTGTTCAAGTTCGTCTTTAACTATTTTTGTGCCCTCTATTATTGTTTCTTGTAGTGCTTTGTCGTGAGGCATTTTTTGGACTGCAGCGTTATTTCCATATAGGGTCAGCCAGCCTGGGATGCCGTCCAGCTTTTCAACAGCCTCGTTTACGTCTGCTTCTCTTATGGGTTCGCGGTATTCTTGGAATCCTTTTCTTAGGAATTCTGCTGCTTTTTCCTTTGTAAAGGGTTGCAGATATAGTCTTGCTGGTGATCTTCCATAGAGGGGTGAAGTGGATTTTGGTTCCAGTAGCGTCTTTAAGAGACCGAACATGGAACCAGTGAAGATGAAAACTATGTTTGGATATGTGTTGAAAATGTTGGCGAGTAGCTTTAGAAGATGCCCTGAAATTACTGATAGCTCCTGAACTTCATCAAGTTCGATGGCACAATCCCCCGCTTGTTTTCCTATAGCGGCTAGTAGATCCCACATCGTTGTCATGGGCCTTCTAGACAAAGAAATGGAGATGCCTCCTGTTCCAAACGATACTCCCTCTATGCGTTCAGCAACGCCCCTAATTTTCTGCAGTATGCTTCTTTCTTTGTTGAGTCCTTGTGCTAATGCATTTAACAAACCATGAGTTCCCCTTGCTCCCCAAAGGTTAACGTAAATTGCTTTAATGCCCATGCTTTCCAGTTTTTTGTTTGTTGCCTTAACTAGGCTTGTTTTCCCAACCATTCTTGGACCAAGTATTGCAACCCATCTTTTAGCCCTAATTAGGCGGACAAGCTCTTCAATTTCATTTTCCCTTCCAAAGAGCTCCTC
>JAWCNH010000141.1:0-2846 GCA_038848765.1 Bathyarchaeia archaeon | reverse complement strand
AGATGGGAGAGAGCAACCAGAAGACACCGCTATGTGACTGAGCGCGCGTTCATACTGCTTGATAAAGAGCGTTATGCCACAATAGACAAGAAAATCAACATCCTAGCATCTAAGGTGAGGGGTAAAAGGGTCATAGTGGTGGATGACAGCATTGTCCGGGGCGACACGACGCGTATTACCGTGGAAAAGCTCCGCAGAATGGGTGCCAAGAAAGTTTACTTGTTTGTGACTTTCCCGCGAATAATTGGTCCATGCTTTTATGGGATAGACATGGCAACTTATGGACAGCTAATAGGCGCAAAGCACATACCAGAAGAAATAGCCAAAATTATAGGCGCTGATGCTGTTTGCTACCAGTCAATAGAAGGACTTGTGAGAGCTACTGGCTTTAGAAGGGACGAGTTATGCTTGGGCTGTTTGACTGGCGAGTATCCAACGCCGCTAGCTCAAAAAATTGCAGGCGAAATGAAGAAAAAGTTTTTAGAAGGAGTTGAGGAAACCGGAAGGCTTTACGAAATTCCAGAACTAGTTGATGGCAGTTAGTGACAAAACAGATTAGAGTCCTCTAGCATTTATCACTTTAGCATAAGAAAGGTGGCATGTCTTGGTCGAAAGAGTCGGCATACTGGTTGTTTCTTATGGTGCCCGCGAGGTTGCGATGGTTGACGCTTTCTTGCGAAGCACAAACTACAAAGTTGAGGTTTACGTTGCCGATAAGCAACGAAACCCATTTAACGTGAAAAAGGCAACGGCACATAATGTCATACCAGACTTGAATGTTGAGGCGATATGCAAATTTGCTGAAGCCCACAAAGACCGCCTAGATTTTGGTATCGTCGGTCCGGAAAAGCCCATAATTGAAGGTGTCCGCGACCTTGTTGAGAAACGTGTTGGTATACCAATGATTTGCCCAACAAAAGAGTACGCCATAGAAGCCAGCAAAGTCCAACAGCGCCTACTCTTCCAGGAGACTGTTCCTGACGTGAATCCCCGATTCAAAATCTTCCACCCAGAAGAATACAAAACACCAGAAGATGCACGTAAGGCCCTTTACAAGTGGCTTAACGAGCTTGGAAACATGGCTGTTGTTAAGCCAGACAAGCCAGCGGCTGGCAAAGGTGTAGGCGTCTGGGGAGACCACTTCACCACCCGCGAGCAACTTTTTGAGCATTTTTGGGAAAACCTAAGGCACGGCGCAGTCATTGTTGAAGAGAAGATTGAAGGCGAAGAATCCAGTTTCCAGGCTTTCTGCGACGGAAAACACTTGGTTCCGCTTCCAGAAACAAGGGATTATAAGCGTGCTTTCGACGATGATAAAGGTCCGAACACTGGCGGCATGGGCTCCTATAAGGGCGCTGGCGAAGTGTTGCCCTTTATGACCGCCGTGGACAGAGAAAAAGAACTGGAAATTATTAACAAAATTTTTAGCAAATGGTGTGCTTCAGACAACAACGCTTTAAGGGGCATCCCATTTTATGTGGCTTTTATGCATACTGGTAAGGAGCCAAAAATCCTTGAGAACAACAGCCGCCCCGGCGACCCGGAAATAATAAATATTCTGCCAATTTTGAAAGATGATTTTGTGGATTTGTGCTTCAAAATTCTTGATGGAAACTTAACCCGTGTAGAGGTTGAAAAAGCTGCAACTGTGGTGACATATAAGGTGCCGCCTAGCTATGGCGGTTATGCAGAAGCTTTTCCAGATCGCGTGGAGAAGGCGGAAATAGATAAGCCGGTAGACCTAACCAAAGCCTATGAGCTTAGCAAAAAGTATGGCGATAGGATCAGTGTTTATCCGGCTTCTATGGAGCTCCGCGACGGCGAGGCCTACGCTTTGAGGTCAAGGGCTGTTTGTGTTGTTGGTGTGGGCGAAACAATAGAGGATGCTAGGAACATTTCTTTGGAGGGTATTAAAGCCATAAAAGGTGGAGCCTTGTGGCATAGAACAGACATAGCCTCAAAATGGCATATAGAAAAGAGCATGCGCCACATGGAGGCGCTTAGGAGACGCAAATGAAAAAAGTTTTCATATCAGACTGTGAAGGGCCGATCTCAAAAAACGATAATGCCTTTGAGCTGACAGCCCATTACGTGCCCAATGGCGAGCACGTTTTCACAGTTATAAGTAGATACGATGACGTGCTTGCCGATGTCGTTAAAAAACCTGGCTACAAGGCTGGAGACACGTTGAAGCTTATACTGCCCTTCCTTAGGGCTTATGATGTCACAGACCGCAAAATGCGGAGTTTTTCTGCTAAAACACTTCTGCTAATCTCAAATGTAAAAGATAGTTTAGCGTTCATCCAAAGAGTTGCTCACGCGTTTATTGTAAGCACCAGCTACGAGCATTATGTTAGGGTGTTGTGCCAAGCCATAGACTTTCCATTTAAAAACGCCTACTGCACAAGGGTGAAGATTGATAAATACTCGCTCAGCCAGAAGGAGCGGGATAGGCTTAGGGAACTGGTACCGGAAATTGCCAAAATGCCAGTAGTCGAGATTCCAAAAGGTGCAAGCTCCTTAAGAGACTTTCCAAAACGGCACCAGCGAGTCATAAAAAGGCTTGATGAAATCTTCTGGGACGAAATTGCCAAAATGGAAGTCGGCAAAATTTTCGAAGAGGTCAATCCGGTCGGCGGGCGGGAAAAAGCCGAAGCGGTTAGGCAGATAGCCCAAAAGTTGGGTACGAGCCTGTCAGAAGTGGTTTATGTTGGCGACAGCATAACAGACACCGAAGCCTTCAAAACAGTACGCAACGGGGGCGGCCTAACAATATCCTTTAATGGCAATGAGTACGCCATGAGAGAGGCTGAAATAGCCGTAATGTCTGAAAAAGCGCTTGTAAC
>JAWCNH010000140.1:0-2988 GCA_038848765.1 Bathyarchaeia archaeon | reverse complement strand
CGTCACTCTTAACATGCCACTTAAACCTGGATTGACACGTGCACCCCAAATGACTAGAGCATTCGGGTCCATCAATTCTGTAACTATCTCTCCAACTCTGTTGGCTTCTTCGATGGTCATCTGATTATCCCCGCAAACATGAATTAAGGCTCCCGTAGCCCCAGCGTAGTCCACATCTAACAAAGGATTCCTCAACGCGTTTCTCACAGCTTCTTCAGCACGGTTTGGAGCGTCAGATTCTCCAACACCTACGACTGCAACGTCGCCACGCTTAACAATAGTTTTAAAATCGGCGAAGTCAAGATTGATTAAGCTGGGTGCAGAAATTGTCTCCACTATGCCTTTTATCATGTTGGCAAGCACTTGGTCAGCAACACGAAACGCTTCGTTTATTGGAAGCTGTGGCACAAGCGCCATCAACTTATTATTGTCAATGATAACCACCGTGTCGCATTCTCTTCGCATTTCTGTCAAAGCCTGCGCAGCGTATTCTAACCGTCCTTTTTCGATTCTGAAGGGCGTGGTGACAACACCAATGGTTAAGGCAGCTTTTCTGCGGGCTATTTCAGCAACTATAGGCGCTGCGCCGGTTCCTGTTCCGCCACCTAAACCAGCCGTTATAAAGGCTATGTCCACATCGGTGAAAAGTTCTTCCACACGTTTTCTCGATTCTTCGATGGCTGCCTTGCCAATTAATGGGTTGCCACCAGAGCCTAATCCTTTCGTTATTTTTTCGCCTATGAGAATCTTTTGGTCCGCCCTTGAAGCGTTCAAATGAAGCATGTCAGTGTTTATGGCAATTGTTTCAGCGCCGGTTATACCCATCTCCATAAGCCTTGTCACAGTATTATTTCCAGCTCCGCCTATGCCAACAACTAAAATGCGGCAATACCCAGGCGGTCGCACACCCTCATTAGGGACGCCACGCCACGTAAACTGCAAAGCCTGGTGCAATGGCTTAGCTTTTTTGGTTGCCATTCTGCCTCTTCTCCCAAACCTCGGAAACTATTAAATCTCTTATAGCAACACGAATTGCCTCAGCACGATTTGGATAGAAACGCTCATTGACGAGAGAGTCAAGCGCACGGATATAGGGTTCGGGAAGATATAACGTAATTAATTTCATTTCAACCGTCCTCCTGCAAAACATAGAAAGACATGTGTTCTACATTAATCTCTCTATATTTAGAGGTAAATATGTTTTAAACATGTTGGTTCTTTTTCTTTTAAAACTTTCTATAATCCTCTGTCAAATCCATGTAAAATTTCGGTGACCGAGTAATGTTTATGTTTTTGTTTAGAATTAAAAAGCAATATTCCTGCGAATGGTGAAGTTGTTGCGGGTTTTTGTTCGAAGTTTTGGTTGTTCAAGCAATATCGCAGACGGGGAAGTTTTGGCTGGTTGTCTGCAAGATGCGGGTTTCGAGTTAGTCTGGGAAGCGCGTGAAGCAGACATAATAATCTACAACACATGCGCAGTTAAGACGCCTACTGAAAACCGCATCATCGAAATCTTGCGGAAAACACCGAAGGACAAGAAGGTTGTGGTTGCGGGTTGTTTGCCTCTCATCAATTTTAACCGATTATGCACTGAAGTAAAATTCGACGGAGTTGCGGGGCCTGCGGTGGGCGAAAAAATTGTTGACGTTGTTAAACGTGTTGCAAGTGGAGAAAAGGTTGTAATGCTGGAGAAGGCAAAGTTTAACATGCCAAGTTTAGATTTACCCCGCTTAAGAGTTAATCCAGTAGTTGGCATAATCCCCGTCTCTTATGGCTGTTTAGGCTCATGCACTTACTGTTGTGTTGTTTTTGCAAGGGGCACTTTAAGAAGTTATGGCGTAAACCAAATTGTAAACCGTATTAGGCAAGATTTGAAGGAAGGCGTAAAAGAATTTTGGCTAACTGGACAAGACGTTGCATGCTATGGGCGGGATAGAGGCTCAAGCTTAGTTGATTTGTTGGGCGTTGTCCAAAAAATTGAAGGCTACAAGTTTTGGGTTAGAGTGGGAATGTTGAAGCCAGACAACGTTTTACCTCTTCTAGACGATTTAGTCAGACAATATGCTGATAGTAAACATCTCTTTTGGTTTTTACACGTGCCCGTGCAAAGCGGAGACGACAACACCCTTACACGCATGAATAGACGCTATAACGTAAAAGACTTCGAAACAATAATAGAATCCTTCAGAAAGGCTTGCCCAAAGATTACCGTGGCTACGGATGTTATCGTTGGGTTCCCGGGCGAAACAGAAGAAGCGTTCGAAAACACCATGCGCTTAATTAGTGAAATAAAACCAGACATAGTCAACATAAGCAAGTTCTTTGCGAGACCAAACACCAAAGCAGAAAAAATGAATGGGCAAGTCCCACAGAGCCTAAAGAAACAAAGAAGCGCCAAAATTGCCGCCCTAGCACGACAACTAAGCTTAGAAAAAAATAAAGAATGGATTGGCTGGGAAGGCAAAGTTTTGATTGACGAAAAAGGTAAAGAAGAGGGCACGTTTGTGGGAAGAAACTTCGCGTACAAGCCCATTGTCGTTCAAGGAAACAACAATTTAATGGGGAAAATCGTGAATGTTCGCGTATCTGGTGCTTTTCAATCCCATCTTATGGGCGAAATTCTAGAATAGAAGAGTTTCTTATTCTGTTTTTGCAATCATTATGAAAACGCCCAAGCCAGTTAGCAGTAGGCTGCCAGCCAAAAAAATGGCGTTCGGAATATGCGCCACATCTTTTCCTACACTTGTGAAGGCTGTTGGGCTAGTGTAAGTTACATAAGTGAGAATCAAACCTACAATAAATATTAGGAAGCCAAACAACTTTTCCGCTATCAATAAACCGCTAGGCGCTTCTTCATCGCTACTCATACACTTAACACATCCAAACTTAGCTTTACATTAGGTCTCCAAAGTTTTATTTAGCCTTTATCATCCAACATAAGAAACATACAAACATCTGGACAAAACATAGCGGGCCCGATAGGATTTA
>JAWCNH010000139.1:0-3021 GCA_038848765.1 Bathyarchaeia archaeon | reverse complement strand
CCAGAAACCACAGCTTTCTCAGCATTAATAATCATAATGTTTTCGCCTTGCAAAAGACGCTTAGCCACTTCGCTCGCCATTCTACCCAAAATGAGCCCACTCGCATCAATAATTGCATGCGGCTCCTCTTTTTCCATATTCTTTTCACCTAATAATCTTCACCTTGGAACCCTTCGGGTTCTTTTTGATTAAATCGGAAAAATCTAAACATTTCCCCTTAGCCTTCAATATTTTTAAACGGGCGCTTTCAGTGAAGGCGAAGGCCGCAACATTTATTGCATGATCAATATTTCCAGTCCCTAAAACCTTGCCAGGCACAACAACTGTTTCCCCCTTTTCAGTGTGACGATTCAGTTGGCTCACGTTAACGGCGATGCGTTTCCTTCTCGGCTTGGAAAGAAGCTCGGCGATTCGGCTCCATATTCTTGCTTTATTTTCTTTAGCCGCTTTCTTCAGAAGCCTTATTGCAGCCAGCAATTCTGGGTTAGTTGATTTAGTCTGTTTCATGTGATTTCCCTCAACTGTTGGATAAACTCTTGCGATTTCCCATTTAGAATACGAAGAGCCTCAGCCAAGATTCGCTCTGGAGGAAGTGCGCCTGTAGACTCAATGTTGAAAAGAAAAGAATTTTTATCCCAACTAATTTTAACTGCTGAAGGATTTTTTGGACAAACATCTACACAGTCTTGACATAAAGTGCACTCGCTTATGTTGCGAACTTCAATCCTATTTCCAACATTCAAGAAAATCTTTTCTGGGCAAATTTTTACGCATTCGCCGCATGCGTCACAAAGTTTTTCGTCAACAAAAACTTGAGGCAAATACTTATAGCTGCACATGGAGGCTGCTTGCCACTTGGCGTGAACCTTACCTTTACCTAACCGCGCGTAAGCTTCAACCTTCACCTTCTGGTTAGGTGCAAGCTTCACAATCACTATTTTGTCGCTGACAGGCACTATGCTGGGGTTTTCAGATTTGAAATCGCCAGAATAAACCGTTCTCGAAGATTCTCCGGCGTCTACATCCAATGTGAGAGCAACTCGACAAAGGTTGCAGCCAAACTCGCTTTTACATTGGCATTCTTCAGGCAAATTATAAGTATCCAAATCAGTCTTAAGCGGGATGAGACCCATCCTATGTGCAAGAATCTCATCAGAAAGCATAGAAGAGTTCTCAACAACCACAATCTCATCTATAGCCATAACAGGGACCTCAGCCAAAACAATTCTTCTTAAGGCGTTTACAAAAGCAACGTCACAACCACGAATAAGCAAACGCAAACACTCTTCCGTCTTTTCAACAACTTCGATTTCCAAGTTAAACACTCCGATTATAGAGCCTTGTGCTCTTCATAAGGAGAATGGGGAGTCATTTTAATTTTTCTCTTAACAAAACCCAAAGAAGCTTTAAACCCTTCTTCCCCTTCTTCCTCCCTTCCTTCTTGTTCCATCATGCGGAATGGGTGTAACTTCTTCTATTCTGCCAATACGGAAACCAGCCCTAGCCAAGGCACGGATAGCCGCTTGTGCACCAGGCCCGGGAGTTCTGCTTCCCGAACCACCTGGCGCCCGCACTTTTATGTGAATTGCTGTGATGCCCTTGTCTTTGGCTATGGCAGCTGCGGCTGCTGCTGAACGCATGGCTGCATAAGGAGAAGATTGCAACCTATCCGCCTTCACAAACATGCCGCCTGAAGTTCTTGCGATTGTTTCCGCGCCGGAAATGTCCGTAATGTGAATAATAGTATTGTTATAAGAGCTGTAAATGTGAACAACCCCCCATTTTTCGGTTTTCTTGCTCATTCTTCTTCACCTTCTCTGGGCGGTTTAGGCTCCGTTACGGTTGGAGAAACTATGGATTGACGTAAAGGATGATTTAAATCATGTAAGGGGCTGGAATCGGCATAACCAATGTGGGCTTCATCTTCGCTTAAAACAAGATAGCTCGGCGAAAAAACCCGTTTTCCATGGATGGCTATATGCCCATGCGTGATAAGCTGTCTTGCTTGATGAAGGGACTTAGCCAACCCTTTACGGAACACCAATGTTTGAAGCCTCCGCTCCAAAATATCCTCAATAGTTAAATCTAAAACATCATCCAACACAGCGGTCGCAGGCAAAATCCCCAGACGATTAAGCCTATTTAGAAGCTGTTTTTCCAACTTTTCCCTTTCTTCTGGAGGCTTCCCCAACAACGAACGGGCTATTCCTCGAAACTTTGAAAGGGTTGTCCTATGACGCCACAGCTCCCTTTTGTTTCGGAGACCATATTGACCTAAAAGTTTCAACTCAGTTTGCAATACGTCTGTTCGCCAAGGAAACCTTGGCGTCTCAAATTTTCTTCTCTGCTTTTTCGGGTCGCCCATTATTCTTTGCGCTCCGCAGGTTTTGCAACAGCCTTCTTTTTCACTCCAAGCGCTTTTCCCTTTCTACCAGTAACTCTCGTCCTTTGCCCACGAACCTTCAAACCATAAGAATGCCTATAACCTCTCCAAGACTTCATGGTCTTCATGGCGTCAATGTCCAACTTCGTCCTCAAAACAAGCTCCGAACCCACAAGATGCAAATCCTTCCCAGTTTCCAAATCCTTCTGCCTATTCAAAAGCCACCTCGGTATGCCATGCTTAAGGGGATCCACCAATATGTCCTCAATCTTTTTTGTTTCATCCTCAGACAAAAAGCCAAGCCTCGTCTCCGTGTTAATGCCAGCCTTCCTTAAAATCGCATAAGAAAGCCCAACACCAACACCGTGAATTTTCGACAAGGCTTCCGTAACCTTCAGAGTGCCATCTAAATCGGTGTCAGCAATTCGAATGATGTGGCGAAACTCTTTAGACATTCCAATATTCGCTTCCTAGGAAACTAGCTAGTGAAAATGATTCCCTTTTTATTTAAACTTTCTTATTATTCATCCAATTTAAGATTCTCTCCAAAGCTTACGGGCTAAATCTTCTAAGTAACTCCAAAAGAGTTCCTTGTAAATAGGACATTGTGGCGGGCGTCGATTCAGGTCTCCATGAGC
>JAWCNH010000138.1:0-3101 GCA_038848765.1 Bathyarchaeia archaeon | reverse complement strand
AATCCTCGAATTGGGCGGAGAGCCAGAAAGAGACCTTGAAGACCTGCAAAAAATAGCCAACTGCAAGAAAGTTGTGTTCCCAACGGATGAAAGAGACCTTGAAGGCGTATTAAACGCTGTCGCAGAAGCTGAAGGATGCGCAATCGACGTATATACGAAGATAATTAAGAAATTGTCCGCCTGCTACGAAAAGGACATAAGAACATTCCACCTAATCCAACACATACTTTCAGAAGAAATACAACACGAAGAAGCCTTTGAAAACCTGCTAGCCAAAAAGAGAAAATAAACTTTAGGCTTGACCGCTTAAAACAGCCTCAAAAACCTGTTCCCTTCCTCTGCGGAAAACGTAAATCCTCACTTTTTCTCCAATCTTCCTTTTATGAATCGTTCTAAGCAAATCCTCAATACTGCGAATTTTCGCCTCGTCCATTCGAAAGATTATGTCGCCAGCAACGATTCCCGCGTGCTGTGCTGGGCTGTCGTCCACAACCTTCGTCACTAGGACACCTTCACCTAAAGGCAAATCATAATAGCTAGCTATTTCCTCTGTAAGGCTTAAACCAACAATGCCAAGCATAGGCCTAGCGGCAATCCCGTCGGAAATTATTTCACTCGTACACTTCTTGGCAGAGTTTATTGGAATCGCAAAGCCTATACCATGAGCGAAGGGAACAATAGCCGTATTAATTGCCACGACTTTTCCTTCCAAATCTACTAGTGGTCCGCCGCTGTTTCCAGGATTTATAGCTGCGTCGGTTTGAACAAGGTTTTCGAGTAGTCCGCTTTGGGCTTCTATGGTTCTGTTAAGTGCGCTTATCACGCCAGAAGTTATTGTCGGTCCGCCTGCCAGTCCAAAAGGGTTTCCAATGGCATAGACTTTTTGTCCAACCCTCAATTTGTCCGAGTCTCCGAGTTCTGCAACTGGGAAGTTGCCGTTTTTTATTTTTAAGACGGCTACGTCGTGGACTGTGCATGAGCCTATGAGTTTTCCTTCGTAGACTTCGCCGTTCCATAGGGTTACGTTGATTTTTTCTGCTCCGCGGATTACGTGGTCGTTTGTGAGCACGTATCCCTTCTGGTCTATTATTGTTCCTGAGCCTACTCCTTTCACTGGGACAACTTGGTAAAACATTTGGTGAATAAGCCTAATTGTGCTTATGTTGACAACGCTTTTGCTTACTTTTTCCAAAATGTCAAGAACATGTTTCTCATCAAACGAAGACAGATTCTCACCGTTTTAGGATTGTCTCGTTTAATGTTTAATAAGTTTATCCAAGAGGGATTTATGTTTGGCAGAAGTTGCATTGTTCTGTTGTGATTTTTGGGTCTGTTTTTTGGCAGTAGGGGCACATTAGTTTTTCTTTGCGTATGGTTGTGCATGTTTGGCAAAAAAGTTTTAGAAATTCTGTTCTTTCTGGGTTTCCGTTTATGATTAGGTTTATCATGCTTTCTAATATGGGCTGTATTTCTTGTATGTTGTCAATTTTTATTACGTAGCCTCTAACATGCCTTGTGTATTTGCTTACTGCTGATTGAGAAATGCCTAGGGCTTCTGCAACTTGGTTTTGGTTTAAACCGTATGTTTCTACGAGTTCTTTTGCGATGGCGGCTTTTATTGCTGGTATGACTGATTTTACGGCGATTTCGCATGGGATTAGCAAGTGTTTTGTCTCCGTTTATTTTGTTGGGGGGAAAGGTATATAAGGATGACGTAAGTCATAATATTATGACGTATGTCATAAAGGTTGAGGGAGACATGCCCACTCACAATCAAACCCACTCTCTCCTTTCTCCTCAGCCACATGAAAACATGTCTCCAACAGGCTTTGTGACATACGTCGCAGGTGTCCGGCAAATGAAAAACCAAGGGGCAAAAGAGCAGACAGGCATGGCACTCCTATTAAAGAGCAGCGAAGAAAATTGCAGGAATTGCCATCCATTAACGCCTCTAACGTGCGCTTCCACTTGCGAAGTTTGGAAACTGAAAAACGAGTTTAGAAAGCTATACCACAAAATGAAGGCACCGAACTACATGACCGAATTGTTGAACACGCTGAAAAACAGGAGACGCCTACAAATCTTGGAAATAATTTCGAAGGGGCAACATTCTGCAGAAAAGATTCAACGTAAACTGAAGGCTCTTGGACATTTTCACAGTCAAGGAACAATACGCCAAGAATACGTTGACCCTTTGATTAAGGTTGGATTGGCAGAAGAAAGCCAGAACAAGTATTGGGCGACGTTGTTCGGCTGCAAACTTAACGAGTTAGTTAAAGATTCCCTTAGCCTAGAAAACGTTTTGCCGCCTCACTCTGAAGGCTATGAAGAAAAAGTTTTGCTTACGCTACTTGAAGCGCCGAAGACTTATGAGCAGCTGGAAAGCCTAATCCCAACAAAAAGTGTCACAAGAGTCTTAAATCGGCTGCAGAAGGCGGGGCTAGTAGAAACAGCTAAGGAAAACGATTACATCTACTATTTCAAGACTAAAAGAGACCCGAGGAAGGCAAAGTTTTCGCAAACCGAAAGAAAAGTATACGATAACATACCAGCAGAAGGGATTCCAGCACGCAAACTTGCAGAGAAGACTGAAATAACCCTCAGAAGAACATACAAGTATTTGAAGAGGCTGAAGAGAAAGAAGCTGGCTTTCACAAGGAAAAAACCAAAAACATACGCTTTGACAGAAAAAGGCGCAAAAACGGCGACTTTACTGAAGGGAATATATGAATTAGCCATTGAAATGCTGGCGACAGCTGCACTTCTAGCGAAGGACGAAGAAACCTATAGACTTTTGATGCCGGACACCTCTCTTAGACGTAGAAGAAAGGAAAAGGAACTAGCGCCACAAATAACCATAAAAACATAATACATCCTTGCGGGTTTCACGATACTCTTCTTCATGATTAAATTTTATTGTACCAGAGATATCTTTCTTTTCTTATCAAGAAAAATCGTTATTACTTGTAGTTTAGAGATTATATACTAGAAGTTGTAACCTTTGAATTAGTGATTAACCATGCAGAAATGGTGGTTGGCTATTGGCCCGCCCGAATATTGGCAAATTGCATTTGAACAAGGAAGTATTTGGGGTCTGAAAG
>JAWCNH010000137.1:0-3147 GCA_038848765.1 Bathyarchaeia archaeon | reverse complement strand
GGAGCTATTATCTTGCCGCGAATAGTGTGCTTCGTTGCTGGCCAAGCTACTTTTCTGCCTATGAGACGAGAAGCTTCGCCAAAACATTTTATGTTGGGAAAACGCAGAATGCATTCTCTCGAGTTTTGGGTTTTTGGACCGCGAACATAACTTACCACAAATCCTCTGAGAGACTGGGACACGTTTCTCGCCTCCTTTTGTTAACGTTCATTTTGGCAACCACAAACTATTAAATTTGTCTCTCCTCATTTCAAAACTAAAAGGGAAATCAAATGCAAGCCATGATTGTTTATGGAAGAGCCTTAGACCGAAACAATAAGCAACTCTACGAAGCATGCAAAAAATTTGTGGGCAAAACAATTCTCGCCCGCATAATGGACATGTCCACCTACATTAGCCCACAAGAATCGCGTTTCTGGGTTGGAGACAAGGAAATAAAGAATGTAGCCTTCTGTTTTCTCCGTTCATTTGGTCCAGGCTCTGGTGAGCAATTAAACAAACGAGTCAGCCTTATGGAACACTTTGCAATGACAAACGCTCCAGTAATAAACTCACCAGAAGCCTTACAAAAAGTTAGAAACAAATTCTTAACCGCATGCATGTTAAAGAAAGCGGGGCTTCCAATCCCTAAAACTTACTTGACTGAAATGTCTCATTGGGCTTACAGAATGAGTCGAAACTTTAAACAAACAATTTATAAGCCCCTCGTCGGCTCCTTAGGTTTCGGCTCCATGAAATTTGAAGATGTAGACATGGCATTCAACGCTTACAAAACACTTGAACAATTAGGACAACCAATCCACATACAAGAATACTTGGAAAACCCAGGAAAAGACATAAGAGCCTTTGTCATCGGCGAACAAATCATCGCATCCATATATAGAATCGCACCCGCAAATACATGGAAAAGCAATGTAGCTCAAGGCAGCAAATGCAAACCTATCCAGCTTTCTCCACAACTCAACGAACAAGTCTTGAAAGCAACTGAAACACTAGGTCTCAACTACGCGGGCGTGGACATTCTGGAAACAGCAGAAGGACCAGTTTTCCTCGAAGTAAACGGCGCCCCAAGCTGGCAAGGACTCCAAGAAGCCACAAGCGTAAATGTGGCTGAACATTTAGTGCAATACGCCGTCCGTCTAGCCAAAAAATAATTTATTTCTTCGTTCCCCGCTCAATGTCAAAATTACCTTTATCCCTCTTCACAAGACGCTCTTGTTCTGGCAATTGTCCCTTCTGCCAACTCTCCCAAGGTATTTCTCGAAAAATCCACCTTTTACCCAAATGCGCTGCCAAAACCGCATGTTTCTGTTGAACTGGAATTGGGACAAACTGGTCAAGAAAATTGAACAACTTCTCAATTTGCTGTTTCGGAAAATAGGCATAGTAACTGGCGTTTTTTACTTCAAAAGCATAAACATGAGACTCACGCCTAGCAAGGATGTCTGGCAAGGGGTTAAGACTCGGATTACTAACTGGAATACGCACGGCGCTGTAACCATTCTTTTGAAGCAGCTTAACCAGAACCGACTCGCTGTAGAAGCCTCTTCTACGCCATTTCCTAAGATCCCTTAAACTAGCGCCTTCACGCACTTTTATTACCTTCTTCTTTTTTCAAGAAGTTTTCTAATGATGTCGTCGTAGCTTTCTCCTTTGCGGCCTCTCTCTTTTAACATTTCAACAGTTTCCTTACGCAATCTAATGCTTGTAAATTGCTCCCTCCGTTTTTCCATGCTTTCAGCCACGTGCATCACCATACAGCAGTATTATGCAACATGCATATAAAAGCTTAAGCGTACAGCAAAAACTGGCTTCACTGTAGCCTCATAAAATATACTGACGAAAAACTCCATACATTGCAAAATTACGCATCAGAACCACACTTTGACACATCAAGCGCAACTTACGCACCTCTGATACACTTTCCACCTCTCTTAGTCGCTAGAGGTTTTGTTGATGCTTTTGTATACGCTTTCACCATGGATATGCTGCACAAAAATTGATTCTGAAAGAAACTTTTAACGAGGCTTTTCGGCAAGAGTCCGCATATGTGAATTAGTTTATGTAGGCAAAATCATGCAATTTTATGCAAAGTATGAAGACCAACTGTAAACTCTGGTGATATAAAAAAGCTTTGTATTACCAAAGAAATAAAGCGTCACTAAAGTTCACTACGTATACGGAAGCATCGACAAACCTAGCGGATTCACGCAATATTTTTACGTTCAAAAACATGTTTAAAGGATTGTAGGCGAAGTTGAGATGAAAGTTTTCAGTGAAGCTTTCACCTTTTCAACCCGTGGAGAAATTGATTTTGTCGATTTAACTGACAAAGTTCAAGAAGTCGTAAACAAGTCTGGAGTAAAGAATGGCTTAGCACATGTGTTTGCGCCACACGCCACAGGCATTCTCATATTGACTGAAAACG
This sequence comes from Bathyarchaeia archaeon, assembly GCA_038848765.1. Taxonomy (GTDB): domain Archaea; phylum Thermoproteota; class Bathyarchaeia; order Bathyarchaeales; family JAWCNH01; genus JAWCNH01. The sequence goes on along the minus strand of JAWCNH010000137.1, from coordinate 719 downwards.
ACCCAAGCCTGCTAAATGACATTAAAAATTTTCTTGAAAGATTGATTCCGCGGCGAGCTGGCTATCAGCACCCATCAAATGCGCACTCCCATCTTAGGTCCATGCTTCTTTCACCAGACAAAACATTGCCTATAACAAACGGCAACATTTCCTTGGGAAACTGGCAGTCACTACTTTTTGTCGAGACCGATGTCTACCCGAGACATAGAACAGTAATAATACAAGTAATAGGCGAATAACCTTCAGACTTCGCTATTTTTCGAAGAAAAATCCTATGAAAAACCGCATGAATTCCCTTCTTTCTATGAACATTTGAGACATAATTTTAACATTTTCTTGTATATAGAAAGAAAATCGAAATAATTCGTATATCACAAAAGAGAGAAACCGATAAATCTCCAAGGGTTTCAATGACCAAAATCCCGCGTCATCCATGTTACATTCGCTATGCTGTATGGGATTTTTGAATATTTTGCTTTGTGAATATTCTATTATTTGAGTTTCGAAATTTTTCGTTACTTAGAATTGTCAAGAAGTGTTTCTTTAAATTAATAACATGAGAATGTTTAAAAAAGGGGAAAATAAGATGAAAGGCTTTGGTCTTTTAAAGTATTCCAATTTTCGTTGGCGGTATGGGGCAGTCTGGATGTTTCGGCGAAGCTTCCTCTACTTTTTCTACTAGTACTTTGAATTTCATAGCAAATCCCAAAAAGATATTT
>JAWCNH010000136.1:0-3154 GCA_038848765.1 Bathyarchaeia archaeon | reverse complement strand
CGTCAAATAACTCTTGCAGACTTTGCGTAGGCTTTTTAATTTTATTCGCAAATAAAGAATTATGGGCAGACATGTTGAAAGCTTCCTTCCACCCAAAGGCCTTCCTAAAATATAAAGGCAATAAGCGCTCAGGCTTAGCCACACGAAGCCTCATATTGAATCAGCTTGAGAACAAACCAAGCGATGTTAAAGGCATAATGGCTGAAACCAGTTTAAAGTATGCTATAATCCTTTACCATTTGCGCTTACTTGAAGCTGAAAAAATCATTGTGAGGAGAGGCAACAAAAAACCATATGTTTGGGAATTAACGGGCGCTGGACAAAAACAGCTAATCTGAAAACATACTAGTTTTCAAATGTGCAGTTGCAAACCGGCTGACCACATTTTGGGCATTTATTTTCGTATTTTGTAAGTGCAGCCTTTTCTAGGTCGACGTTTGCAACGTTTGCCAAAGAAGCCAGCCAAGCAATGACGTCTGCAAACTCGTCTTCTATGGCTTTTTTATCCTTGCTTTGTAATGCTTCACCTAACTCTTTAACTTCGTCCAAAAGCCATTTAAAAGTGCCTGTTTCCCCACGTTTTGAATCTTTGTGGAAATAAACGCGCCTCATCATTTCTTGAAATTCATGAATGTGCATAGCAGTTGCCTCTCTTCTTCTTATTTTGTTGCCTCTTCTTAAAACTTCGTTAGGCTTGTTTGTCCCTTTCCGACTATGTGAACAACTTTGACACCTTGTTTCTCTAGATAGGCGGAAATAAAACGTCTGTGGCAGTATTTTGGGTTCGGCTCTAAGCACATGATGCATGTTCTTTTTTGCTTTGCAATCTCAAGAAGCTTCTTTATCCCTTCACGAAAAAGTTTTGTGCGCATATGCCTTTTATAGCCGCCTTTTCTGTATCCGCCTAATTCTTTTCCGAGCCAAACGTATTCTAAGCGATGTTTTGGTAGCCATTGCTCCATGCTTTCCTTTTTGAAATGTTCAATCTTGGACGTGGGAAAACTTCGTACGTCAACGATAACTTGGATGTCGTTTTCAGTTAGGAGCGATAGGAACTTTTCTATTGAATGGTTGCTGTGCCCAATAGTCCAAATTGTTGTTTCTGTTTGTAATGCAGACAATTCATCATTGTCTCTTTAGTGTTTCTATCGGATTTTAATGTATTCGTAGGCTTCATGTGTACTTTCGAAGCAGTAATGAACCTTCTGGTAGTTTCTGCGAAATTCAGCCACATCCTTTTTGACGGTTTCCACGCTTTCTTTGTCAATGACAACACGCTTTATGAATTCGGCGATTTCCACCATCTCGGATTCTTTCATGCCAAGCCTTGTAACTTCAGAAGTTCCAAGTCTAATGCCGCCTGGATGCATGAAATGGCGTCCTTCCTTAATGTCCCAAGGCAAAAGGTTTCTATTTATGATGATGTTTGCTTTCTCCAAAAGTTCTTCTATTGTTCCGCCATCGCCATGCTTTGTTATGTCAATAAGAACAACATGGGACTCCGTGAAGCCCTTATGTTCTCCCAAAACATTGAAACCTCTTTCATATAATGCTTGAGCCAAAGCCTTAGAGTTCCTAACAATCTGCCGAGCATATTCGTTGCCGAACTCTAGAAGCTCTGCGCATGCAATCGCCACGCCAGCCACAGCATGCAAATGATGGTTGCTAACCATTCCTGGGAAGGTTGCCCGTTTAATTTTTTCAGCATGTTTCTCCCACGACAAGACGCCACCGTGCTGTGGACCGAAGAACGTTTTATGTGTGCTTAGGCTAACAACATCTGCACCTTCTCTTAACGGGTCTTGAAAGACATTGCCAGCGATTAAGCCTGCTACATGTGCAGCATCGTACCCCACTGTGGTTCCAATTTCGTGGAACGTTTCTGCTAATTCTTTGACTGGATGTGGGAAGGGGAAGACGCTGGCGCCGAACATAACCAGTTTAGGCGGCTTGCCAGAGTCCACAAGTTTTTTCACTCTTTCCTTAGTCTTGTCTACGTCAATGTTAAGCTCCTTATAATCTAAGGGAAGATATTCCACGACGAGTCCGTGAACGGCGCCTGCTGTTCCACCCAACTCTTTCTTTCCCATAGTAATGTGTCCGCCACAAGGTATGGACAACGCCATCATGGTGTCGCCGGGCTCAGTGAAAGCCGTGTAAACAACAAGGTTTGCTACCACGCCCGATATTGGGCGTACATCTACGAATTCGGCTTTGAAAAGTTTTTTCATTAGCTCTATGCAGATAAGTTCCACTTGGTCAATGTATATGCAGCCGGCGTAAACACGCTAACTGGACAACAGCCTTAAAGGGCTTGTTGTTCTCCAGGCCAGCCTTCTGCATATCGATTGCCAAAGTCTGAGGTTAGGGCTTCTCTTACCGCCGGACTGGGCACGTTTTCGCTTGCAATCAACGGAATAGACTCGCTAAACCATTGATGATGTTTTTGAAGCAGCTGAAACGTCCGATCATAATATTCCCTCGCAGCCATTCATTTAACACCTCTGCAACATATCAGAACACTTGAAAAATAAAGCTTTACATAAACGCAACATTAATTAATAAAAGAATCTCTAAATTCTGGAAAAGAAGTGAAGAAAATGTCTCGAAGAAGGCGAAAGAAAGAGGGCTCTCCTGGACCGGCGCAAGGCGCTGGGCTTCTTAGGTTTTTTGAGGAGGAAACAGAGGGAATCAAAGTTAAGCCAGAAATTCTGCTTGCGTTAACAATTGCACTTATCGTTATTTGCATTTTAGGCTTAACTCTGTTCAGTCCCTAAACTTTCCTTGTTTTGCTATGCAAGACTTCGATGCGTTGAACTGAGTTTAAATGAATGAAAATTTCGCTTCTTTCCTCTCTGGCAGCCACTTGCGGTATAGGCTGGGCAATGGTAGCACGCAGAATAACTGCCTCTGCGTCGGACAGCCATATTCCTGCTGGTTCACGAGTAACTGCCATAAGCGTGCCTTCAAACCCATAAGAAGGATCCAAAATCACAAGTAGCTTTTTGTTTATGTTTTTCTCGAGCATGTGGAAGATGGTTGGGGGAAAAGCGTTTTCAGTCATAAAGCCACTTGCCTAATATTTTAAACGTGTATAAGGGATAAAGCTTTTTCTCAAAAATTTTATAATAAAAGGTTTATTTCGTAAATTTGA
>JAWCNH010000135.1:0-3156 GCA_038848765.1 Bathyarchaeia archaeon | reverse complement strand
CTGCGCTATGACGATAAAGCTGAATTATCCAGAACTTATGGGAAGAAAACTCAGATTCGAAACTTTGCATGTGGCGGAATATTTAGCCAGAAACATTGACTTGAACGTTGAAGACATGAGTCCCCTAAGCCTAAAAGCTACCTACCATAACCCTTGCCACTTAAACCGAGGCTTGAGTGCGCATGACGACCTAAAGATGGTTTTGAGCAAAATTCCAGGCATTAATGTAATTGAAATGCAGGAATCAGATAGATGTTGTGGCGCCGGCGGAGGAGTAAGGGCTGGAGAAAGACCAATATCCATGATGATAGCAAGACGGAAAGGCGAGTTCATCATAAACTCAGGAGCCGAAGCCTGCGTTACGCAATGTCCCTTCTGCTACATTCAAATACAAGACATCTTGAAACAACTCGGTTATCAGCAAATCAAAACCTATGACTTGGCAGATTTACTAAACCTAGCGTACAAAAAAGACTAAACCTAAAATCCCTTCCGTTTTTCACAATCCCTAATAATCTCTAATGCTTCTTCTCTTTGAATTATTCCTAGCTTGATTAAGCTTGGAACCACTCGGATTTCGTAGTTTTCCGGCCAGCTTCCATCATCTTTTTGTTGTTCTAAGACTTTTGTCAAAGCATTTTTCACAACATCATCATTCACAGTGTATCCTGCCGCAATCAAGCCATCTAAAGGCGCAATCCAAGCCCAAACTGGCCATTCTTCAGCCCATTTCTCCGCTTCTGTCATGATGAATTTCTCTAGGGCTTCGCATGCTTTCTTTACAACTGGTGAACGAAGAGGTTCACCCATCTTTATTAATGCTGAAAGGGCTCTCTGCGTTGAGTCTGGCTCAACTTGAGTTTCATCTTCGCCTTCCAGGTTTATCCACATCCCCGATTGCGATTGCATTCGTCTTAACCATTCAACGGCTTTTCTGAATCGTTCATCATCCTTAAAGCCCATATAAAAAAGTGCCTCTAGGGCGTCTGCAGTCAATATTGTAACGCCTTTTTCTGCGCTTGCCCAAAATGGAACCTTATCTTTACTCATTTTTGGATTTTCGCTCCAACCCCCATCTTCTCTTTGAATGCTCCAAAGAAAAGAAGCAGCTTTCCTCAAAATTGGCGAGTCTGGTTTTATGCCTGAGTGAATTAGATTTGCCATGGCTTCTGCTGTGAAACTCACTGATGATGCTTCACCATTTTCTTTAGCAAACCCGCCGTCCAAGTTTTGAAGTTTCAATATTTCTTTCAAATATTTCTGGGCAATGTCCGTCTTTAGGGCGTCTAGGCGTCTTAACAAGAAGAGCTTTCTCCATGCGTTAGCTTTTTCCCAAAAGAGCCTAATTGGTTCTCCTTTCAATTTTATATTAGCAACCATAATTCCATTATCCCACAATGCGTTATATGCTGCTTTTGATGCAAAAACTTTAACAACTCATCTATATATTTCTATTCTCAAAATCGATTAGAAACGTGGAAGTGTCATGATGGCTGAGGAAAAGGAGAAATCCAAGCTAAAGCTTTGGAAAAAGAAGGAAGAAGTCAAGAAACAAGCGCCCAAATTTGATGAGACATCGCCTACATCCTTATACAAAATTTGCAAGGACTTGTTCGGAGAAAAGGGCGTAAACATCGAAGAACTTTACGAAGCCGTAAGTTTCACTGTGGCTCCAGACCCCTCGGAACTAGTCAAAAACGGCATGGATTTCTATGAGCAGAAAATTAAGGAAACCGAGAAGAGCAACCGCATCATAGCGGCGGCGCACTGCTGGAACGCTGGAAGACTTGCACTTTATGAAGGCGACTTAAAAAAGGCTCAGGAATACTTTGCGAAATACGTGAAAATCCATCCGGAATCGCCTTTCATCAAAAGCTTCAAATTTTACGAAGACGAAAACAACGCATCAATGGCGCTCCAAGTCGCGCAAGAATACTACAAGCGAGCGAAAATCAAATCCTAACTAATGTTTCCCAGAATTCTCGCGAATCCTTTCCTTGCCACATGTGACGGTTAGGCTATTTTAAGCTCTGCTTTTTGTTTGTTGATTATGTCCAGAAGTTATACTATGCTTTCTTAAGACGCAAGATTTAATACCGAGAAAAGCAACATAAAATGCATAGGAGAACAACAATGCTACGCATCAAAACATCCAATAAACTATCACATCCGCCTCGAAAGCATGCATCCACAAAAAACTGTTTTAAATGGCTCCCTCTTCTAGTAGTTATAGTAGCCAACACATTTCTCTTTGCATATAGCCAATTTATTTTTTCTGTAAATGCAACCTACGTAGAAGGTTTAATCACACAAGACACAGTTTGGACGTTAATAGATAGTCCATTCATTGTGTCTAAAGATGTCATAGTTCAACAAGGTGTCACGTTAACCATAGAGCCTGGAGTTGAAATAAGGTTTGGAGGAAACTTTTCACTGATTGTGAATGGGAAGCTTGTTGCAAATGGCACGCCGGATAAAATGATAACCTTCACTTCAAACAAACTTTCTCCGGAACTTGGAGATTGGAACACAATTGAATTAAATGGAACGCAAGCGCAGTGTGTAGTGGCGTATTGTTCCATCAAATATGCCGAAGACGGTTTAGTTATAAAAAACAGCACCGCAAAAATAGAAAACAGCATAATCAGCAACAGCTCCAGAAGTGGCATCTACATAACAGGTAATAACAATATTCTCATACAAAATAACATTATAAAATCAAACGGAGACGGTATCCTCCTAACTGGAGATTCAATATCAGGGGGGAACATAAGCCAAAACATTGTTAGCTTTAATACGAACAGCGGGATACACTTAGACGCAAACGCTTATAATAATATCAAGATTTCCAATAACAACATTTCAACAAACAACATTGGATTTCACATAACTGGCAACGCAACTACATACATCTCTAACAATACTATTTCATACAATACTATTGGATTCCTTTATGAGCAAGCGGAAGGCCACGAGGCTCATTGGAACGATATTTACGGCAATGAAATGGGCATGGAAGTTTTAGGCGACGCCACCGTTAACGCAACCTACAACTATTGGGGACACGAAACTGGACCTTACCATGTATCATTAAATCCCATGGGAAAAGGTAATCCAGTAGGCGGCGATGGAGTAAATCTTGATTTCATATTTTTC
>JAWCNH010000134.1:0-3168 GCA_038848765.1 Bathyarchaeia archaeon | reverse complement strand
AACGTCCTAAGCCTTCCACAATCTTTGCATTTACAACATCCAGCTCGTCTAAATATTTAATCATCCATTTGAACTCTTCATATACACTCATGGTTTTTCCCTCTTTAGTATGGGCAAATGGCATAGAACTATGTTGCATAAATTAAAAATAACCTTTACGGTATAAGAGAGTATGCCGAAGGCAAAGAGAGAAAGGAGGTGAAAATCAATGAAGAAAGTTTCCCTAATTCTAGCTTGCCTACTGCTTCTCTCCATGGCGTCAACAATCCTAGCCCTAACAAACAGACGTTCAAACACCATAGTTCCCCTCGGCGACCCAATAGATAACCCGCATCCTGAAGGAGACCCCATCAACAATCCTCACCCCGAAGGCGACCCAATTGACAATCCGCATCCAGAGGGCGACCCGATAGATAATAATCCACATCCCGAGTAGCCATCTTTTGAATCATCCTATGCAACCTTCCATCTAGCTCCTATCTTCTTTTTACATAAGAAATATTTAAGGATAAAACCTTCTTATGGTGCGGGGGAAAGGAATAGCATCCATCACGCTGTCCAACTCCAGCATCCACGCTAACAACCGTTCTACGCCCAGACCAAAACCAGTATGCGGAACAGAACCGTACCTTCTCAAGTCAATGTACCATTCATACTCCTTTTCTGTGAGGTTAAATTCCCTCAGCCTTTCAATTAGTTTCTCTTTGTCATCTTCCCTAGCTCCGCCAGTGGTTATTTCGCCTATTCTGGGGACAAGCATGTCCGCAGACATGACAAGCTCTGGATTGTCACGATAGGTTTTGCAGTAGAAAGCCTTTATCTTTCTCGGGTAAGCGTAAATAAAGAAGGGCTTGCCGAACTCTTCAGCCAAAGCCTTCTCCTCATCATAGCCTAAATCTTCGCCCCACTGAATTTTGAAACTCTTCTTTTGCAAGCGTTCTATGGCTTCACTATAGGTTATTTTTGGGAAAGGAGTCTTCACGTTTGCCAGTTTTGTTTCGTCCACTCCTAGGGCGTTTAACTCCTTTTTGCATTGTTTCGCAGTTTTTTGACATACATAGCTTACCAATTTCTCTTCAAGCCGCATCAAATCTTTCATTTCAGAGAAAGCCTCTTCAGCTTCAACATGCCAATATTCTGTAAGATGCCGAATCGTTCTACTTTTCTCGGCACGAAAAGAAGGCGCAATACAATAAACTTTCTCTAAGGAATAAATGAGGGCTTCAAGATGCAGTTGAGCGCTTTGCGTCAAATACAAAACATCGTCAAAATATTTTAGGCTGAACAACGTGGAGCCGCCTTCAACAGCGCTTGAAATAAACATGGGCGGCGAAACTTCAATGAAACCTTGCCTCTTGAAAAATTCATGAATAAACCTTAAAACCTCGCTTCGCACTCTCATTATAATGTTCATTCTTCGACTTCGCAGCCACAAATGCCTCACATCACGCAGAAACTCCTCACTTTTATCCTTAGAAATCGGGAAAATCTCCGCCAACCCAACAATCGCCAATTTATCCGTTGAAATCTCAAATCCACCAGGCGCCCGTTCATCCTTTCGCACAGCTCCACTCAAAACAACCGAAGACTCCAACGTAACTTTTTCAGCATCACTCCAACAAGCGTTTCCACGCTTTACAGTGCATTGAATAACGCCAGTCGAATCCCTCACTAGAATGAATATGGTGTCTTTGCTCTCTCGTTTCCGATAAACCCACCCTCTAATGCTTACATGTTCGCCTTCACATTCGCCTTCAAGAATTTTTTGGATTGCTGTAACTGACATGCGACATCCTCTTTGTTACTTTCACTTCTAACCTAAATATTTAGCTGACACAAACAACTAAAGCACCTTTCAGCCTAAGCCTTCTCCGTACATTTGTTCCGGTGCTAGAATGTTTGGGAATTTGTTTCTTAAGTTTAGCCGCATATCATAGCAGAAGTGGCAGGCGTCTGCGTAGTTTTCTTTATGGGGCAGATTGTATTTTTTGGCTAGGGCGATGGGTCCGCCTTCTAAGAGTGGCGCTATAACTGGGTGTGCTGAGGGGTTGTAGGTGTTTATTATTTGTGAGAGAGGTTGCTGTAGAACGTTTCCTATGGAGATTCCTTGGCATGGATGCATGAATCCTAAATAGTCTATGTGGACTCGGGTTGGATTGGCTAGGTCTTCGTAAGGACATTTATCAAATTCTGTCCAAGGTTTTTTGTTTAGGTTTTCCGTCATTTTAGAGTAGGCTCTTCCTTTGCACATTAGTTCGTATAAGCCAACTTTTGCTCCTTCGAATTCTTTTGGGCATTCCTCGGTGGCGAAGGGATATTTTATGGCTAAAACGCTCACTGGGATGCCTAGCTTTGTTGCTGCTTTTATGCCGTTTTTTGCTTCTTCAGTTTTCCATGAATCCCCGTGATAGAAGTCGCTGCTTAAGGTGAGCTCTATGTTTTCAAGTTGGGAAATAGGTTTAAGCCATTCAACGGCGTCTTCTTCAGTTGTTGCCCAATAAGCGTTTGAAAGAATTTCCACTTTAAAGCCAAGTTTGACAGCTTCTCTTGCAGTCCATAACAAGATGGGATAGAAAAGGAAGGGTTCGCCGCCTTCAATGGAAATGCCTTCTATAGTGCCAACTTTTTTGGCTTCATGGAGGATTGTTGAAATATCCTTGAGCTTCATGGCTCCTTTTGAAAAAGGGCTTCCCCAAACAAAACAATGGTCGCATTCCATGTCGCATCTGTAAGTGAGCAGAAGATGGATTTGTTTTAGATTCAAAGTTTACAAACTCCTGTAAGCAATAAAGCGTGTTTGGCAGTGTTAAAACTTTGTGTTTCGACAAGCCCTTGTTCGACTTGTTTTTAAGTTTCAATTGTTCAAGTATATTTTGTGTTGAGGATGCGAAAGTGAAGAAGACTTTGTTAAGCTCCGCAAGAAAAGTGGCAAAGGGTGAAAGAGAAAGCTTGTGGATTTTAGAGCTTCTCGATAAACCAAGTCTCGCAGCAGATTTAAACTATGACAAAAATTTTTTGTTGACAAAAGTTTCTTCTGAAGGGCTCTGCGTGGCTTGCAAAGGATCTAAATTCTTATGCGGAAAAACTCGTTGTCCAGTGATCGTGAGGGCGAACTATTTTTTCAGAACTGTTCCACTTTTGCAAGCCACTGACATTGACGGGGCTTCT
>JAWCNH010000133.1:0-3176 GCA_038848765.1 Bathyarchaeia archaeon | reverse complement strand
TCAGTCTTTCACCTAAGCATGCATGCAGCGGTCTCCAACTTTGAAGTCTACGCAAGATGGGCGAAAAACAAAAATCCAGAATTGGCAATTTATGTTGCAAGCCTCGTGGAAGATGCCCTAATCAACGCTTATCTAAAGGCTTTATGGTCTCCTTTTCAGTATGATGTGGCTTTCGCAAACGCTTTCTCCTATCTAAAATTGAAGACGCCCTCCAATCTTCCAGAAAACATCTCCAAACTCATGGTCTCAATCCTCGCAAAATTTTCTGTCGGTCTAATTAAGGAAGCTCTACCAGAAAACATGCAAAAAAACGTGGAAGAGATTTGCTTAATACTTCTAGAAATCGAAAACATAGCCCATCAAAAACTTTCTTCACAAAACGGGAACATAGAAGAAGACATTTTTAAAGATGAAAAAATAAACGTGGCAGACAAAATTTACACAGTTTTAAACGGGTATGGCGAAACCATGCATGTTCCTTCGCTTTTCTACACTGAAAGCCATGGAAACAACACAGTCTTTTATGAGAGGGAAATACCTAACCAAAGCGAAATGGAAAAAATTTTGCCCCATGCTCTTTCCAGATTAGGCATCAAAACATATGAAGATACTTCTCCGAAAGCGTCACTCTGGGAATACGACAATGCAGAGTTTTCTCAAATTTTTCCCACATGGGAGGCAAGGGAAAAGGCAGAGCAGAAAATTTTAAGCAATTATCAAACGCTTTTAAGCGATGTTAGATTTACTTCTTTTGAATATCCCAACGAAGACTTAGCAGAATACCTGCGTTGCCGAAGCCTTCTATCTGGCGCTATTAGGCGGATACTAGAGCTGTTACGCGGCGTCAAAAACATTCGCGGAGAAGATTATAGGCTTGAAAGCGGTCTCGTAGATTTGCAGGAAGCCATTCAAGTAATTGCAAGCAAAAGCCAACGCAGTGACATATTCACTAGGGATGAGTTGCAGAGCAGAGAGGAAGCGTGGGCGATTCTTATAGACGCAAGTCACAGCCTCAACTTTTTCACTGGAGAAGTCAGAGGAATCGCCCTATGCTTAAGCGAAGTGGCGAAAAACCTATTTTTCGACGCCCAAGCATGGAGCCTCTTCGCCTTCAACAACAAATTCTACGTAATCAAAGACTTTTCAGAATCCTTCACAAACCGTGTCCGCGCAAGAATAGGTGGACTAAACCATAGCGGGTTAACTTATCTGCCAGACGGGTTAATGCTGGCTGCAGAAGCTCTCAAAAAGTGTAGGGAAGAGTCGAGAGTTCTCGTTGTGGTGTCTGACTTTTTCCCTTCGGGCTATGAAAATGTGGAAGAAGAATTTAAGGAGAAAGTTAAGAAGGTTGAAAGGTCAGGCATTGGGCTTATTGGAATCGGCGTTAATAGCAACGCTGTAAGGAATTATTTCCGAATAAGCTGCGTTGTTGAAGACCCTTTTGAATTAATGAAGAAATTTGTCAAAGCTTTCCTCGAATACAGCTCAACAGCCGTTTAAAGAAAGCTATGCATCATGCTACTTAGAGTTTTAATTTTACACAATATCTCTCAAATGTTGTTAAATAGTTAGATTTATTTAGGCAAAAACCACATAAGATAGTTTTAACGAGGGAACTCTCCATGATAGACGTAGCTTTGCTTCTTATGAAAATGGGGCTACGCAGAGCCTTAAGAGGACGCTACAACCCTAAAGACTTGCAAGCTTTACTAAAAATTATTGCTAAAGATTATGCAACCTATGGTTCAGTTTCCGAACCACCTTGGGCAGGAGCGGGCATGAGTAAGAAGGATTTGCAAATAATACAACAACGCCGTCTCTATCACACAATTCGCAACGCCTACCAAAACGTGCCCTATTATCATAAACTTCTTAAAGGAATACCTATCAATTCTTCTGATTCGAATTTAATAAAAAAGGTGCCGACAACCGATAAAGTGGCTTTGGCAACTCATTTTAACGAGTTCATAAGCGTAAAAGCTAAACTTCCAAGTATGCGCTGCGTGACAACTGCTTCTACAAGTTATCCTCCCACGGAAATATTGGCTTCTGAGGAGGAAATTAACGTGTGGGCTTACCTCACCGCCATTACAACATTCACTCGTGGTTATGTTTTGCCAGATGACATTGTGCAAATTTGTTTCAGCTCCAGAGCCCGTCCAGGCACTTACATTTCAGAAAAATCATGCATGGAAATAGGTGCGTTTTGCATTATGGCTGGCATTATTGAGCCTAAGCATGCTCTTGACTTGTTAACTCGTGAATGGAATGTTCATCGGAAAAGGAAGAAAGTGAATAAACTTTTGGGTTATCCCTCCTATGTTTCTAGGCTTATTGAAACCGCAAAACGTGAAGGTTATTCTCCGTCAGATTTTGAAATAGAAAAGGTTTGGTTCGGCGGCGAATTGGTTTCTGCTGGCCTCAGAGAAAGAGTAAAAGACTTCTTCGGCGCGGATGTTATTGAACTTTACAGCACTACCGAAATAATCCCAGTTGGCGCCTTAATGTGCGAAAACGGAAGAATGCATTTCGACCCAACATTAGGCTATGTGGAAGTGTTAGACCCGGAAACGAAGGAAGAGGTTACTGAAGGCGAAGAAGGAATAGTTACTGTTACGCCCTTTTATCCAGATAGGGAAACCATGCCAGTGATACGCTATTGGACTGGTGACGTTACAAAAAGGGTAGGCGATTGCAACTGCAGAAACGCATCTTTTCCATGCGTCGCAAAAATCGACGGAAGAATGGTATTCCGAACCACATACAACAATCGTTCATTTAACCAAAGAGACATAGTTGAAGCACTAGAAAATATTCCAGAAGTAATGTATCCAGTGCTGGTCAATGTAAGCTTAAACAATGGCATCCCCCATGTCGCAGTGGGCGTCTACAAAAACAACTCTTCGGTGCGGGAAAATATACGTGAAGCCTTAGAAAAGATAGGATTGGAAAACGCCCAAGTGACATTGCATCTTGAATCTGAAAGTTTCAGGCACTGGCCACTTCGAGGATACCTAATCGAACAATCTTTCTCATAGAGGTGCAACATATTGTTAGAAATACTCACAACAGTCGGCCTCTTTTTCGCTGCACTACCCTTAAGCCTCGTATACTATCTTAAAGTTCGAATTGAACGCCCACCCTACGGAACATTCAACTGGAAAGATTTGCTTTTC
>JAWCNH010000132.1:0-3189 GCA_038848765.1 Bathyarchaeia archaeon | reverse complement strand
GAAGCCATCGTCGTCGCCGTTAAAAATAGAATAGAAGATGGAGACATTGTGGTGGTTTCTGAAAAGGCAATTTCCACCGCTTTAAACAATATTGTAGACGAAAACCTTTTCAAAGCATCCAGAACAGCCGTCTTCTTAGCTAGGTTTTGGATGAGAATAGTATGGGGCTATGTTTTAGGGATTATATGTCGCCTTAGAAAACAAACAATTCAACGTTTCAGAACCTATCCGCTAAAAGAGGGAAGCATTCACAAGCAAGTTGCACTTATCTACGCTGGATTCTTACAGGCTTTGATGCATGGTTCAGAAGGCGGAATTGACGGCAGTAACCTACCTTACTCTTATGTTAGTCTTCCACTTTGTAACGCCCAAGAAATCGCGGAAAAAATTAAAGAAAAAATTCGATTAGAATTGGGCAAAAGAGTGGGCGTTTTGATTGTGGACACGGATAAAACTTATTCTTTCAGAGGATTCCATTTTACGCCTCGACCTTGCCCAATAAAGGGAATCCGCAGTTTCGGAGGATTCATCAGCTATATCGTTGGAAGATTTTTCAATTTGAAAAGAAGAGCCACGCCCATAGCATTGGCGGACGCAGATTTAAGCGTCGAAGAGGCTTTAGAGATTGCTGATTTAGCCAACAAAGCCAGAGGAGTTGGCTCTGGGAGAACGGTTTGGGACATGGCTGAAACCTTTCATGTCTCTTTAACAAAGGTCACATGGGAAATGCTGGACCAAGTGGAGCATAAACCCGTTGTTATAGTAAAACTCTTAAACAAAGAAGTTTTGTAAAATGCAGAGCTGGAGTGTCAGTAAATGGGCGACATTGTTAAAGAGATGAACATGTTTTTTAAGCCGCAATCTGTCGCTGTTGTAGGTGCTTCACGCAAAATCAACAAGGCGGGACACGTTATTTTCAAAAATTTCGTGGAAAACAAGCGGAGAAACGTGTTTAAGGGAGAAGTATACCCAGTAAATCCTTACGAAGATTATGTTTTAGGCTACAAATGCTTCCCATCAATTGTTAACATTGTTGGAAAGGTGGAACTCGCAGTCATAGTAGTTCCGGCAGAACATGTTCCTAAAATAATGAATGACGCGGCGGAAAAAGGAGTTAAAGCAGTGGTCATAATAAGCGGAGGCTTCAGCGAGGTAGGAAACGTTGAACTTGAAAAGCAAGTTGTCTCCATTGCAAAAAAGGCTGGAATAAGAGTTTTGGGACCAAACTGCCTAGGAGTTTATGACTCTTCTACTGGTGTTGACATGCTCTTTCTGCCAGAAACAAAAATTCTCAGCACTGGCGACGAAGTTGTGGCTACTCCGCGTCCTATGGCTGGGCACATAGCCATAGTCACGCAAAGCGGAGCCTTCGGCGTTTCAGCTTTAGACTATTTTGCGGGACGCCAGTTAGGCCTCAGCAAATTCGTCAGTTTCGGAAACAAGTGCGACGTGGACGAATCCGAAATGCTAGAATATCTGCTCCATGACGACCAGACGCACGTCATTCTCTTATACACTGAAGACATAAGAGACGGCAGAAAATTCATGGAAATTGCCAAAAAAATCACACCCAAAAAACCCATAGTAGCATTGAAGTCTGGAAAAACCGAGGCAGGCGCAAGAGCAGCAGCCTCACACACAAGCGCCATCGCTGGAACGGACAAAATTTACGACGCTGTTTTCCGCCAAGTTGGAATCATAAGAGCAAGAGACACAGAAGAATTCTTTGACTTGGGCAAAGCCTTAGCCTTCCAGCCTCCAGCTGCTGGAAACAACATCGCCATCATAACAGACGCTGGAGGACCGGGCATTATGGCTGTTGACGAATGTGAAATAAGGGGGTTGAAAGTCAAAAAGTTCTCAGAGGAAATTCTACGGAAATTTGAAGATTTAAAGAAAGAGGGAAAAATCCCCAAATTTGCTACAAACTTTAACCCAGTTGACTTGACTGGTTCAGCCACTTCAGACATGTACGAGCATGCAGCTAAAATTCTTCTCAATTCGCCGGAAATCCATGGGTTAATAGTTCTCGGGCTTCACCATACTCCAGCATTGCAAGAAGATTTTCCGGATAGAATTGCGAGGTTGGCGAAGGACTGCAGAAAACCCGTAGTTGCATGCGACATTGGAGAAACAGAAATGGCACTGTTTCTACGCTTAAGATTTGACAAGCTTGGCATTCCAGCCTATTCTTCGCCAGAAGACGCTGCAAGAGCCATGGCAGCATTGGTTAATTATGGACAGTATTTGAAGAAAAACAATCAATTCGAAGAATACTGGGAGACTTTTTGCAAAAGAACCAAAAAATAATAAAACTACGGCTTTTGCACATGCTGTTCTTTCAGCCACTTAGCAACTTTCTGAAACAGCGGATTAATGGACATGTTAATAACTGGAATAATAATTTTCTCCCTAGTCTCAACCAAGGGGCGGTATTCTGGCATTAGAGAATAGCTCAGAAAAGCCCAATACACTTTTCCTTCCTCTATCAAAGCCTTCGCCGTGGCTTCGGTATTTATAGAAAGCGGAAAATAAACAAAGGCAACACCGTCAGCCCAGTATAACGCGCCCGGTTTCCCGCCTGTAACAATGCTTGTGAATCTTGCCAAATCCTCCAATAAGGGAAAGTGAGTGCGCTCTAAAATTATGATTTCCTTGAACGGCTCATATCGAATGTTTACTTCGCTTTCCATGTCGAGTTCTCCTTGAGCCCTAATATGCGTGTAAGATGCTTTTATTCTCTTCCTTTTGCTTCTTAGAAGAGGCGTAACAGAAAAGGTTAAGAGATAAATGTCTTTTGCTATTTGAGAATAAAAGAATGAAGGAATGCTTTTGCCTGAAATTCGTGTCGCAATCGCTGGAGTTGGCAACAGTGCATCAGCACTTGTGCAAGGCGTTGAGTATTACAAGAATGTGGAGAATGAAGCAAAAGTTCCAGGCTTAATGCATGTCAACTTCGGCGGCTACCACATTCGTGACATAAAGTTTGTCGCCGCCTTCGATGTAAACAAGAAAAAAATTGGGAAAGACTTGAGCGAAGCCATATTCATCGAACCTAATTGTTGCACGAAATTTGCTGAAGTACCAAAAACTGGAGTGAAAGTTTTGCCTGGACCAATTCTTGACGGAGTCGCCCCACACATGAAAGAGCCTTTTATGGTTTTCAACCCGCAAGAAGCTCAGTCAGTG
>JAWCNH010000131.1:0-3204 GCA_038848765.1 Bathyarchaeia archaeon | reverse complement strand
CCAACTGTGAAATATATCATGTTTTCAATTGGGATTGTCCAGTTAATCATTGCGAAATCGCCTAGTACAGTGGAGTACGTTTTATTATTGTAGGTCCATTCTACTGGGTTGAAAGGTATGCCTATGTCTTCGCACATGGTTACGGCGATGTTTGTAGCGTCCGGTGGAACCGGATAATCCATGCTTACTGTGTCGTAGCCTACGTTGAAGAAAATGTATGTTCCGTCAACTTGTGCGCTTAAGCCTTGGTTGCCGAAGGAAATTGTGGCATCAATGTGTTCTTCACTCATTATGAGGGCTGGGATTGGAATGGGATTCGCCTTCCCAGTGGCGACAAACGGTGCTCCAACTGCTGCCAAAAACAGTAGCGTTGAAACATAAACTGTTAGAACGGATTTTTTCATTTCTCTCTCCAGAGAAGGAATAACAGAAGTGCAAACAGTTAAACTTTTTCCTAAAAAATATGGCTTTTTCAGATTGATGAAGTTATGGTTTCCTTGTTTCCTGCCGTCTTGTATCAAGTTATCGAAACTTTTGCGA
Organism: Bathyarchaeia archaeon; assembly: GCA_038848765.1. GTDB lineage: Archaea > Thermoproteota > Bathyarchaeia > Bathyarchaeales > JAWCNH01 > JAWCNH01. The sequence continues at coordinate 2,664 of JAWCNH010000131.1, read as the reverse complement.
GTCTAGTCGCAAGCTATTTATAAATAAGTTGCGATTTAATACTCAATGGTCACATGAATGGCTATATCAAATTTTGCTGAACAAAATCCTTGGTGGAAAGATGAAAGCCTAATTGAAAGCGACAGGCTTATTGATGCGTGGGAAAAATCCTCTTTTAAGTGGATGCCGAGGATTGTTGAAGTCTTTCGATGGGATGTTAATGTTATTTATAGTTTGAGAGGTCCCAGACAAGTTGGTAAGACTACTCTTGTTAGACTTAAGATTAGGGAATTGCTTAAGAGTGGCGTTGATAGTCGCAGAATCTTTTACTGGTCTTGCGATCAGGTGGAAAGCCCTCAAAAACTTACGGCTATAATCAGTGAATATTTAGATTGGGCTAGAAGATTTTTTGAAGATAGACTTTTCTTGTTTCTAGACGAGATCTCCGCGGTGAAGGACTGGCAGCGGAGCATCAAGTATCTTTATGATATAGGGAAGCTAAAAAATTGTTTGGTTGTGTTTACAGGCTCTCATAGTATTGACTTGGTGAAAGCAACCGAAAGCCTTGCTGGGAGGAGAGGGGAGGTTGATAAGCTAAACGACACCCTTCCAGACATGGTGTTCCTTGGTGCCAAATTTTGTGAATACGCAGAAACTCGTGATCCCAAGATACACAAAATCCTTCGTAGCTTGAATTTGCTCTCTAAAAACAATAGGCTACTGATGTTAAATGAACTAGCAAGAGGAAAGATGCCGAATGTTATTTATGCTCTTGATCCGTATGTGAAAGATTTGCAAGGCCTTCTGGAAGATTACCTTATCACAGGCGGTGTTCCTCGAGTTGTGAATAGCTACATTTCTCAAGGAAATATCCCCGACATAGTCTATAGCGATTATGTAAACCTCATCGTCAGGGACATCACAAGGTGGGGTGGCAATGAAATATACCTACGTCAGATAATACAGCGAATAATCGAAACACTCTCATCTCAAGTGAGTTGGAACAGTTTAAAAGATGAGACTGAAATTGCTACACATGATACTGTTCGTTGGTATGTGGACATACTTAAGAACTGCTTCGTGGTCTCCTATATTCACTATCTTGACAAAAATAAGGGTGTACCTTACTATCGAAAGGCGAAGAAAATCTACTTCTGCGACCCTTTCATGTTTCACGCTTTAAGATGGTGGGCTTTTGGTGGCAGACATCCCTTCGAAGAGTCGACTGGGTTTCTTAGGGACTCTGAAAATAGAAGTAAATTGGTGGAATCTGTTATTTGCGATCACATGATTCGACTTCTTTTCAATCTGGAACCCCATTTGCAATTTGATTATATGACGCGATTGTTCTATTGGGTGAGTAACAAGAAAAGAGAAGTGGACTTTGTAGCGAAAGTGGGAACCGCCTTTCTACCTATCGAATTGAAATACCAATCAACAATCAATAGGAGTGACATTTATAGCATAATAGACTTCATGAAAGGCTGTAGATCATACAAAGGCATTTTGATCACGAAAGATGTTATTGCAGAAAGGCGGGATTATGTTGCGATACCTGCTTCCTTATTCCTGCTTATTGCCTAAGAGTTTTTCTAAAGATTGCGTTTTTGATGTAAATTCTTTGGCTTTCTTATATGGGTGTGAAGTAGGGTTTTGTTGTTTCTTGTTGTTTTGTTGCTTCTACTGCAAGCGCAAGCGCCCAGAGTTGGTCATCGTGCGTGTTTGGTGGATGCCAAAATTGTAGTTGTCCTGTTTTTGTGTATTCATATTTTTGTTCGTTTATTTGTTGGCATAGCCTATGGTTGTAGGGCATTTGAAGTTGTTTTTGTTCCATTTTGACACGTAGATAGCCGAGTATTTCGGTTTTTGTTTGTGCGGTTAGGTTTACGCCTTCTGTATTTGTTAGTCCCTGGTTTTTCATTTCTTCTATTATTGGTTCTCCTATGCCGCTTTTGTCGACAAAAATTTTTTGGAAGCGGAATTTGCTGTTTGCTTTTACAGTGAAGCCTATTACATGGGCGTAGGGCGTGTTTAAGGGAAATTCTTTCAAGAAAGCAAGCCTAATTAAGCCTGTGTCTTCCTTTTTTACGATGGCTATGGCTGAGTGGTCTTGTAGTTTGCCGAGGTCTATGCCTGCGTAAAAGTTTCCGACAAATTGTTTCTCCTCTGTATTTTCTTCTAAAATTTGGTTTTCGTTTATGAGTTCTAAGTTGGGGTCGATGCATGTGCGGATTAGGTCTTGGCTGAAGTAGGAGTTGGATGCTTCGGCGAATTCTGCTTCGTATTCCATTATGTAGGCTTCTTTCGTCATGTTCTGTTTCATTTCTGCCAGAAATTCTGGTTTGATTAGTGGGCATTCGCTTGACTTGACTTTGTGGACGCTGTAGGCGGGGTTTATGAAGGCTCTGTAGAAGAAGTGGTTTTTCCCCCATGGTGTGCTTAGGAAAATGGCGTAGCCGTCTGTTGTGCTTAACATTGGGAAAATTATTTGTGTTATTATTTCTTCAGGCATGAAGGCTGCTTCGTCGCAAATAACCATATGTGCCGTATAGCCTCGCAGTAGATTTTCGCTGCATGGCAAGGCGATTATGCGGCTTCCGTTTTGGAACTGGATTAGTGTCCTTGTCATTCTTGCGATTTTGTTGTGGAAATGGGCTGTTGAATAGATGAAGTTGGCTATTTTGT
>JAWCNH010000130.1:0-3206 GCA_038848765.1 Bathyarchaeia archaeon | reverse complement strand
ATCAAGCTTTATGATAGTAGCCTCTAGAATAAGGGATGTGAACCAGTTTGAAACTTTCAAGCGACCTATTAAAAATAGATGCAGAAGCAACAAAACGTAAGATAGCAAGCTTCATTAAGGATTATGTGGAAAAAAGTGGTGTGGAAGGCGTAGTTTTAGGCGTTTCTGGAGGAGTTGACAGCTGCACTGCGGCGGCATTGGCTAGTCTGGCGTTAAGAGGAGAAAGAGTTCTTGGTCTTTTCCTACCGGAAAAAGAAACCTACAAGACGACGGACGAAGAACATGTGAGACTCATCCACAAAAAATTTGGCTTCCAACTAAAAACACTTGACATAACATCTATATTAGACAGTTATTACGCTGCCCTACCCGTTAGCAACAATAAGCTTGCTAAGGGAAATTTGAAGGCGAGAACCCGCATGGTTATCATTTATTATTATGCCAACAAACTAAACAGAATAGTATGTGGAAGTTCTGACAAATCGGAAACCATGATGGGATACTTTACCAAATGGGGAGATGTAGCGGCAGACATATCGCCTCTCATGGACCTTTACAAATCCCAAGTCTGCCAACTCGCCCAACACATCGGCTTGCCAAACGAAATTGTCACAAAGCCTCCTTCACCAAACCTCTGGCCAAATCATTTCGCCGAAGAAGAGTTGGGCATAAAATATGAAATTTTAGATTTGATTCTTTATGGTTTGGAACATTTCATGGAGACAGATTATATTGCAAAGCAGTTAGGCGTTTCCATAGAGCTTGTTGAAGGAGTGAAGCGCCGTTGGCTTGGAAACGAGCATAAACGTCGGATGCCGCTTACGGTTAAACTTTCATATAGGACTGTGGGTGCTGATTTTAGGCTACCCCATTTGCTTGGGTGAGGATAGAGAAAATGAAAGAAACCCTAAACATAGCCTTAGCCCAGATGCATTGCAAAGTAGGCGACAAACAACAGAATATCGAAAAAATGAAAAGTTTTCTCTTGAACGCCAAAAAACAGAAAGCCCAGCTAATAATTTTTCCAGAACTTTCACTGACTGGATACACAATAAGAGACTTAACCTACGACTTGGCTGAACCCATACCTGGACCGTCTATAAAAGCAATGGTTGAAATAACAAAAAAAGAGAAAATTTATGCTATCTTTGGAATGCCGGAAAGAAGCCAAAAAGCCCATAACGTTATTTACAACACTGCTGTCTTGCTGGGACCAGAAGGATACATTGGCAAATATAGAAAAATGCACCTACCAACCCACAGCGTCTTCCAAGAAAAGCGCTATTTTCGTCAGGGATATCAAACGCCTGTGTTTGAAACTGCAATTGGGGAGATTGGGCTTATTGTTTGTTACGATATTTTCTTTCCGGAGATTTCCCGTTCGCTTCGCCTTCAAGGAGCCCAACTTATAGTTTGCATTTCAGCTTCGCCAGCTGTCCGAAGCAGATTCTTTGAAGTCTTTAGTTTGGCAAGGGCCATGGAGAACACTTGCTTTTTCGCTTTTGTCAATCTTGTTGGAAACGAAGATGGCTTACAGTTTTGGGGAGGCAGCAGACTCGTGGCGCCAAATGGCAGTGTCCTAGCACAAGCCAAATATGATGAAGAAGACATGGTAATCGGAAGCGTTGACTATGCGAAGTTAGCGCAAGTAGAGCCTTTTGTACCTACGCTTCGTGATTTGAGACCAGAACTTTTTGACTTGTTAAAGAATTGTTCCATGAACTTGTGACGTCACGTGACATCAAGAAAAGCCAAGTTTCTTTACAGCCTTTTCGATTCTGTTTAAGGCTTCTTCGATGTCTTCGTAGGAGGCTGCGTAGGAGAATCGCACATATCCTTCACCGTTCTTGCCGAAGGATATGCCCGGCACGGCTGCGACTCTTGCCTCTTTTATGAGGAATTCTGCAAATTCAGAGGAAGAAAGCCCAAATTTTTTGATGTTGGGGAAAACATAGAACGCTCCCTTTGGTAAGGCGCATTTGAACCCGTCAATTTCATTAAGCCTACTATGGATTAGTCGCCGTCGCCGGTCAAACTCTTTAACCATGTTCTGTACAAAATCTTGTGGTCCTTGGAGGGCTGCTAGGGCAGCATACTGTGCTGGACCGTCTACGCAGGCGACAGTGAACTGGTGTGCTAAGCTTAAGGCTTCAATAAGCTCTTCGCAGCCCATAACGTATCCTATACGAAACCCGGTCATAGCGTAAGTTTTGGAAAACGAATTAACAACCAAAGTGCGGTCTCGCATTTCTGGGAAGGCTGCCAAACAATGAAACTTGCTTTCGTCGTAAATTATTTTCTCGTAGACTTCGTCGGAAATCACGATTAAATCACGCTCTACAGCAATTTTGCACAACTCTCTCAGTGTGTTATAAGGTAGAACCGTCCCTGTAGGGTTGTGGGGTGAATTAACCAGCATCACACGTGACTTTTTTGTGACACGTGATATCACGTTTTCAATTAGTAAATCAAATCCGTCGTCCTCATATAGTGGTATTGAAACTGGTGTGCCTCCGGCCATCTTCACCGCAGGCTCGTAGCAGACAAAGCCAGGGTCGGGGATTAATACTTCGTCGCCTTCTTCAACTATGGCGAGCAATGCCATTGCAACAGCTTCAGTTGCACCTACTGTGACGAGGATTTCTGTTTCTGGGTGGTAGGTTAATCCGTAATCGTTTTTTGCTTTTGCTGCTAATGCTTCTCGTAGTTCAAGAATTCCCATGGTGGGTGGGTAGTGGGTTTTCCCTTCAGTCATAGCTTTTGTTGCAGCTTCAAGTACATGTTTTGGTGGGATGAAATCTGGTTCACCTAGGGTTAAACTTATTATGTCTGGGTATTGTTGCGCAAGGGAAAACCAACGCCTGATTCCAGACGGTTGAAGTTTTTTCATCCGCGCAGCAACTCTATAGGTTTTTTGCAAGTGTTATAGCCTCACTAGGTTGTCTCCGTTTAAGCATAAAAACATTTACTTTTGTCAAAACACTCTCACAACATATAAATACCAAGTGCCACGTATACAAAACTGTATCCACAAACAAGCGAGGCTGAAGCGGAAAATTGAATCCGAAAGAAACAACTCAAAAATGGCTAATCCAATCATTAAATGACCCAATCGTAAAAATACTTGCAAAAAACAGTAATCTAACAAAAACACAATTGGAAACACTATTAATAGACATTTTAGCTGAAAATTTCGCCGAAAAAAT
>JAWCNH010000129.1:0-3213 GCA_038848765.1 Bathyarchaeia archaeon | reverse complement strand
CTTTACTATCGCTAACAGCAACAACTTTCGCTCCATACTCGCAAATGTACTTGGCTAAAAAAGAGCCAACATTGCCAAAACCGTCAATAGCTACCGTCGCGTCCCTAAGCCTAATGCCAAAATGCTCCGCAGCAACTCTTATAGCGTGAAAAACGCCGAAACCAGTCGACCCATACTCGTGTGGAATCCCACATTTCTCACCAGGCCTAACACACATGTTGGCTGGCTTTCCAGTGCAAGACTTCAAAGAGCCATTCGCTAAGGCGTAGGCAGCCATCTCCTCTTCGCCCGTGTTTATGTCTGGCGCCGCAATATAATGGCTTGGAGACAGAGGCTTCAAGGCTATGGCGAAAGCCCTAACCAAACCCATCTTCTCTTCTTTAGAAATTTGCTTTGGCTCCGCAATTATGCCGGCTTTGGCCCCTCCGAAGGGAAGCTCGGCTAAGGCGCATTTCCAAGTCATAGTTCTCGCCAGCCGAAAAACTTCTTCAACATTCACAGTAGGCGTCATTCTTATTCCGCCTTTGCCAGGGCCCAAAGCCGTATTGTCGATTACTAGAATTCCCTTCATTCCTGTGTTGACGTCGTAAACTTGCAAAATTTTTTCTGGACCCCATTCATCAGCAAACTTTTCAACATCAACCATTTTCAACCCACCATAGGCTGAATAGTCATAGTCGTTGCTTTAATTTCATATGGTCATCGATTTGGGTTTTTAACTTCTTCTAAGCGCTTTTTCCACTTCTTCTCTTATAATGTAGCCGCCTATGTGAAGTATGGGCTCTTTTGTTTCTGGGTCAACATTCATGGTGGCTGTGCATGGATAGCTGTGGTGTGCTTTTGCAATTGCATCGTAAAGCGTTTCTTTTGCTGTCTCCACGCCTATGAGTTTTCTCGCTACGTACCATGTGGAACCACAGGGAGCGCTTCGCCTAACAACAGTGGATTCTATGACTTCATTTCTGCCTCTTTTCACGGTTAAAATTTCCAGTTTTGGCCTTCCAATTTTTAGTTCTTCAACAAACCTTGCGATTAAGGGCTTATTGCTTGCTGGTTCAAGCGAGCAAAAAGGCTTTGGAAACGCATTTTCTAAACCAAGTTCCACGCATTTTTCTTCAACTTGCTTTCTTAAGCCCGTGGGAACTTCGGCGAAATCCTCTATTGGAACAATCAGTCCTTTTATTCCAGCCTTTTCCGCATGGTAGGGCAGTTCCAACAAGAGGTCTCGGTGGAGCCCAGACGCAATGCAAATGTCCGCCCTTGGAATTTTTTTAGGCATGTAGTTTTCCGGGTTGTCTATGAAGGCTGGTAGTTGAGTAGGGTTTGGCAGTTGTGTTGCGGCTCGGATGTGGCTCACGTATGTGTAAACGTTGTATTTGCAGGAGTCGCAGTAAAGCCCGCAGGACTTGCAGAAACTTGGATCGTTTATCAAGTTTCGTATCACACGTTCAGCAAATTCTCCGCTGTAAATGAAAATTAAAGTTAGCTTTCCATTTTTTGCCGAGCTCAAACCTTTTACACTTGAATCTTTCTGTGAGAGACTTATATAAAAACATGAAGCCTTTACGTTTATTCTGGATTTTCCTGTTTTGCTACGAACAAAATGCCTAAGAGAATGAGAACTGCGCCGAAGACAAAGATGGGTGTTGGAATTTCCAAAAACAATATTATGCCTAAGATTGTTGCGCCTATGGGTTCAAGTAAAGCCATCGTCGCTGTTTCGAATGATTTTAAGTTGGAAAGGGAAGAAAAGTAGAGAGTGTGAGCCGTCGCTGTGGGCAGTAAACCTAAAAGAATTAGTGGGATTACAATGCTTGTTTCGCTTAGGATTGTGACTGGGTTGCTGGTTAAAATTCCAGAAAAGCCAACTATTAAGGCTGCAGACAAATAGATGGGCAGCATTGTTTGAAGTATAGGCATTTTACTTCGTGTTTTTCTGCCAAAATTCAAGTAGAAGGCTTCTACAAGCGCTGCTAAAGTTGCTTCCAAATCACCCTTAAAACTTAATGAGAAGCTGAAGGGATAAGCGTCAGCGTAAGTGATTACGCAAACGCCCAAAAAAGAAATTGTTAAGCCCAACACCGCCAAACGGGAAGGCTTAAGGTTGAAGAGAAAGGTTGAAACAAAAACCGAGAAAATCGGCGTTGTGTTCACAAGAACGGTTGCATTAAGAATGGTTGTGTCCTTCACTGCGTATGCAAAAAGTATGAAATGAAGCCCCAGAAAAAAGCCTAAAACAATCAGCTCTCTAACGTTTTCTCGCATAAGCTTAAAGCCGAAAGATTTCTTCAAAATTAGAAAAATAACAGCCAAAGTTATAGAAGCTATTGTTAAACGCCAAAAGGCGATGGAAAAAGCGTTAAGGGCGCCTAGAAACCTTATGAGAACCGCTCCGGTGCCAAAGAGCATTCCAGCGGTTATGCCTTCTGTTAAAGCTAGTTTCCTTGTCCTTCTAGGCATGTAAACGCCCTTTCCTTTATCGGCAGATTATCTTCTTATGAGTTTCTCATCGCAGTTCGTAACCCACTTGCGTTAGAAAACCACTTGGAGTATTATTAAAACAATTATTAGGATAGGTAAGGTTTTCAGTGCTTTTCGGTTAAATGTTTGCGCTTCTTCTGTTTTCTTTGCGTCTACAAGTTTCATTATGTAGACCGAGGCTGAAAGGTTATAGAGGAAAATCGTGTATATGGAAAGCATCATTCTATCCGCTAAAGTGAGGTATCCAACTGGCGGAATACCGCTTAAAAGCGATAAGTGGAAGGCAGTTGCGGACAAAAGGGTAGTCACGCCTAAACCGATTCTCTGAGCAAAGTTTTGAGGCGAAATGAAAAAAGCAAGCAAAGATATTGTGGTTATCACTGCTATAGGTAATACGCTTTTAATGAAGGAAGATACCACTGGACGCTTCAAAGTTACGCTGAAGACGAAGCGGGAATATGTTTCTTCTCCATAAGAATGTTCGGTTACTGATGTTTCAAAATCTCCAATCTCCCAGCCAGCCACATTCACTGTTTCATCAATAGCTGACGTAGGGTCTGCTTCAAACTGCAAGTAAGAAGCGTTCAGATATTTATGTTCCAATTCAACAGTAAGCGTATGAATTTCATAAGGGTACCTTGAGAAATCAAATGTCTTTATGAAGTCTCCCCTTACACGGTATTCTAAGTATCCAGTCCCTTTGCTTATAGCATATTTATTAGGTAAACCATT
>JAWCNH010000128.1:0-3232 GCA_038848765.1 Bathyarchaeia archaeon | reverse complement strand
CAACGCGCCCACCACAACTACACCTAAAAAACATATTTTTATTGAGAGCCAAAGCTCGCTTCTGCTGGGCTTTGTCGCCAACTTTAAGAGTCTTTGAACGGAATTTAGAAATGACCTTAAGCCCATGTTTATCGCAGATTGAACAATAAATTCTAATATAAAAAGTTAGCTTAATGAAAACATGGTTATTCTGTAGGAAAGTCAAGTTCCTTTTCTGGAATGCCTTGTGCTTTTCCATGCTCAATGGCTTCTTTCCATGTGCTCTTATCATTTTTGTTTATCTCGAATTGTTTGTCGTGGAAAACAACTATTATTCTATTGTCTTTCCAAAAATGGGCATACCAACCTCTTAAAACATAGGGCTGGAATGCATCGATTTCCTCTCTGGAACATTTTACATAGTACAAATGCCATCTTCCAACATGCCCTTCATAGTCGATTGGCAAATCATCTTTAGTAATTTCTGCCTTGTAAACAGAAAACTTGTTGATGACTGTTGGGTTACTTAAACCTTCAGCAATTATCACGCCTTTCCAATCTTTCATTTTTCGCCTCTCCATTTTAGGGATTTTACAGGTTTAGAGTCATTGAAAATTACGCTTTCTCAACGCTTATGTTCATTGCATTTAGTTCTGTCATAAGTTTTTTCTTGTCTTCGCCTTTAATTCCCTTCCAGTCTAAGACTATGGAAGAAACTTTTTCCACGGTTCTTTCAAGACATTGCTTTAGCATTTCATTTTGTAACGCATGTGCAACGGCATGTTTTGAAATCATGTGACCAAACGCTTTTGGGCTTGTTAAGGCAATTTTGGTGAAAGTCTCATTATAATGTGGTCCGCCGATGCCCAAGACGGTTGGATATGTTTGGTCGCTTAAAATTGCGTTCATGACACTGTGCGCCACAACTTCTGCAGCTTTCAAGTCTTCCCATTGTTTCGGCGAACTTCCCAACTCAGCAAACATTGCTGGCGCGTCAAGAGAAGGACCATGATGCGTACATTCATAGGAAACCTTGTAATCCAATTTCTCTTCTTCTTTCAACTTCGCCATGGTCTGAAGTGCGTTTTTCATGGCGCTAGCCGGCGAAACTGAAACTTTTCTCGGCAGACCGCCCCTTTCAGCCTTGTCCAAGTTGCCGGGCGTGTGCACGGATAGGGTTGGGATTCCACTTTCGCTTGCATGCCTAGAAACGAATATGAAAAGTTTAGGCGAGAAATGGTCTGTGATAAATTGTGCGTGAATTAAGTCTTCATTAATTAAGACGAGTTTAATTTCTTTGTTGTCTATGGTTTTTGTGTAAATTGGTTTTTCGTGAAAACTTTGCGCTGTCTTTTCAAAATCGTAGTTGGCTAGGATTTGTTTGGCAATATTAACACTTGCCATGTCGAGAATTGAAACCACAATCACAATCATCTTTATTCCTCCATTTTAGATACTCCACAAGCTTTATAATGTTCTCTAAAATGGATTTGAACAGCAACCCAGATTTAGAAGAGTTTGAACCATGCATCTACTAAACTTTAAAGATTGGACTCCTAAACAGCTTGAAGAAGTCATAGATAAATCCATAGAAATAAAAAGGAAACCACAACTTTATCGAACAGCCTTGCAAGACAGGTCTTTAGCCATGATTTTTCAAAAAACTTCCACTCGCACAAGAGTTTCGTTCGAGGTTGCAATGACACAACTTGGTGGACACGCCATATACCTTGACTGGCGAACCACAAACTTCACGTTGGCAGACATACGAGACGAAACAAAATATCTTTCAAGAAACGTAGACTGCATCATGGCACGTTTACTAAGACATGAAGACTTGAAGGCTATGGCAGAAGCCTCAAAGGTTCCAGTCATAAATGGATGTGACGAAAAATACCATCCATGCCAAGCAATCGCCGACCTAATGACAATAAAAGAGAAAAAGGGCAAACTGAAAGGCGTAAAACTCGTTTACGTGGGCGTACACAACAACGTATGCAACTCTCTCATAGAAGCCTGCACAATGCTTGGAACAGAAATAATCACCGTAACGCCAAAAGTGCATGAACCAGCCTACGACGCAGAACTTGTACAAAAGGCTGAACAAACTGGACTCTACAAGACTACGCTGAACGTGAAAGAAGCTGTGAAAAACGCAGATTTCGTTTACACGGACACATGGGTTGACATGGAACTTTTTCTAGACCCAAAATTCAAAGAAGAGAAGGACAGGAGAATCAAACTCATGATGCCCTACCAACTAAACAGCGCCTTGCTAAAAGAAAGCAAAGCCCTAATAATGCATGACATGCCCATCCACAGAGGATACGAAATCAGCGAAGAAATGATAGAACACCCACGCTCCATCATATTCGACCAAAGCGAAAATCGACTGCACACAGCAAAAGCCATATTACTAACACTTTTAGGCAAGATGTAAAATGGCATGTCGAATGCTTGTTGCGGCTGGCAAACTGCCCATCCCGAAAATACTTGACGCCTTCAAACTTATGGCGATGAACCAAAACGAGAAACACGAAATAAACATAAACCAGCCGGAACTCCGACACGGCGACGGCTGGGGCATCGTATACAACAAAAACAATAAACTAGAATGGTACAAAAAGCCAATTCCATGCTGGGAAGACCCGAAATACAAAGAATGCTACAACATAAACACAGACTTCCTAATTCTACACGCAAGAAAAGCCTCACAAGGCTCACCTATCACCTATGAATTTACCCACCCATTCGAAAAAGAAGGCTGGTTCTTCTGCCACAATGGAACAATCCATGACTTTCTTAGCCAAGACCGAAGCGACTCTGAAACCTTCTTTATGTTGCTTCTCGAAAAATTAAAAGAGCAAAAAGATGTTGTTACAGCTATTAAAACAGCCTTAAGCTCTGTAAAGAGGTACACGGCGCTAAACTTCATACTCGCCAACAAAGAAAAAGCCTACGTGCTAAACAGGTTTACTAATGAAAGCCACAAAGCCTACTACATAATGAAGTATCTGCAAGAAGACAACTTCACCATAGTTACTTCAGAGCGCCTAAAAAATCTTGGTCAAAAATGGAAAGAAATGGGCAACGGCATGCTCGTGGAGTTAGACGTAAACACATGTAGAATCAAGGTCGCTAGTTGCACTATAGCGCCAGCAAGATTCGAGTCTTAACTTAATGTTCCTTTGCTAGCTGCCTTTGCAACGTCCCGACCAAGCTGCCTCGCAAGCTCAAGAGCGCTTTTATCTTC
>JAWCNH010000127.1:0-3246 GCA_038848765.1 Bathyarchaeia archaeon | reverse complement strand
GACAACGTTATTAAGTTGATGCGCCGCATCCCTCAAGGTGAGGCAATCTCTCTAGTGGAGGCTCCTCGAGGTGAGCTTCTTTATTTTGTAAAAACCAACGGAAAGGGTGGCTTATCACGGTTGAAGATTCGAACTCCTACAATTCCAAACGTGTTGGGCTTAAAGCCCATGCTTGTGGGAGGTGAAATTGCAGATATCCCTGTGATTATTGCTTCCATAGACCCTTGCATGGCATGTGCGAATAGAATCACTGTTGTTGATGCTGCCACAGGGGAAGAAGAGACAATAGATGCGAGCGTTTTGCGGCGTAAAAGGTGAAACTATGGACGTGTTAACGGCTTTTTTGTTGACATTTCCTGTAGTTTTTGTAATAAGCCTATTGTTTGACGGGGTTGACAGAAAGATTCACGCTAGAATGCAAAGAAGAGTAGGCCCCCCAATAATACAGCCCTTTTACGACTTCATTAAGCTATTAAACAAAGAGAGGATAGTTCCAGCTATGGCGTCTTCTCAAATTTTCACGGTTTTACCAACCCTCGCAGCTGCATCCTCGATTTTAAGTTCAGCCATATTGTTTGCTAGTGTGGTGTCGGGAACAAGTTTTGGCGGTGACTTAGTGGTTGTTTTCTATTTATTGGCGATGTCTTCTGTTTTGGTTATGATTGGCGGTTCTTCTTCAGGCAACCCGTATGGGGCTATTGGTTTTTCTCGAAAGATGACTATGCTTATTGCTTATGAAGTTCCGCTTCTTCTGTCATTTTTGTCTGTGTTTTTGAAAATTAATTCTGCATCGCATTCTGATATTGTTTTAGCCCAAATTAAAGGAGGGTATATGTTGGCTTTAGCCTTTCCAAGCATGGCTGTTTCTGCAGTCGCCTTTCTGCTTTGCATATCTGCTGCAGCGGATGTTGTGCCTTTTGATGTTTCTGAGGCAAAAACTGAGATTGTTTATGGTCCGCTTGTTGAGTATGGTGGACCCTATTTGGCGCTGTTTAAACTAGCGAAGGCCTCCTCAAATCTTTCATTAACTTTTCTTGCAACTACTATGTTTTTCTATCTGCCAGCGCTGTTTAATAATGAAGCCTCTTTGGGGTTGGGTGCTTTCATCGTTTGTCTGCTTCTCACGTTAATCCTTTGGTTTTTAACTGTAACTGTTCCTCGAACAGTTTTTGCAAGAGTAAAGGTGGGACAAGCCTTCAAGTTTTACTGGCTTATGGCGTTACCCTTATCAATAATCGCCGTAATATTATCTGTCCTAGGATTGTAGGGGAACCATCTTTGAAGCTTGGACGCATGCTTCGCAACGTGTTGCGGTCGCTTTTCCAAAGACCCGTCACCGTCCAGTATCTAACCAAGCCTGAAGAAAAAGTGACTGTTCCTGAGAGGTTCAGGGGCAAAATAGCCTACGATAGGGACGCTTGTATTGGTTGTCTTTTGTGTATAAGAACTTGTCCTAGCGGAGTGATAACGGCAACCGTGGAGAAAAAGGTAAACTTTGATGTTGCAAGATGCATTTTTTGTGGGCAATGTGCCGAGATATGCCCGAAGAGTGCAATTGCCCTTAGCTCTGAATTTGAAATTGTAGTAGATAATAAGGAGGAACTGGTCGTCCAGTAAGGCTTATTAGAGTTAAAACAGCCTTAAATCCAATGGAGTTGGATAAGAGCTTGTCAAAGCAGCCTCGCGAACTTGTTGTTTTGTTACTGAGAAATGCTATTTTCAGGCATTCTGAATTTCGATCATTAGAAGACTTTCTGGTTGAAAGGTATGGGTTTAGTAAAGTTGAGGAAAAAGAGCAGAAAATTTCGGAACTAAAACAGCTAATCCCGCCAGAATGTAAGGAGAAAATCGCTTTCGAAGAGGAGTCCGGGGCTCCAGTAGTTTTGGAAGAAGTCGAAAAGAAACTTTCTGTTCTGAAGATTTATGAAGGAACATTTTTGGAAAGCAAAATTGCAGTTTACATTATTGGGGAAACTGCATATAAAGAGGACATAGTCACCGGAGTGGAAAAAGAAGAGCAATACTCCATTTACACTACTGAGTATCAGATGGTTAAATTGGTTAGTGAAAGCGGCTACGCAATTCAACAGTTGATTGAACGCTTAACTATAGACCTTGGAATAGCATTTGGCTCAAAGGAATGGATTTTCCACAGAACCAGAGAAGGTTAAGCAACACCAATTAAATTGAGAAGAATTTGCGGCTGTAAACCCAAAATAACAGCAGTTAATGCCAAAACAACTGTTGGAAACCACATGGTCCAATGGGTTTCAATGGTTTCCTTTGTTGTTTCAGTTGCTTCTCCCATAAAGATTTGATGAAAAGAACGCAGCAGAAACACAAACGTGATCAATGATATGCAGATAAGAAAAATTAAAGCTGCAACTGCCGTTGTTATGCCTCCTAGCTCAAATAGGAAATTATAAGCAACGGAGTAAAGGAGCCATTTTGCGTAAAATCCGCTTAAGGGAGGCACCCCAGCCAATGAGAGGGCGCATATTATGTAGCTTAATGCTGTTTTATTCATTCTCCCCAATAATCCTCCGAGTTTCTGCATGTTTGCTGTGCCGGCTTTAAAGAATACGGAGCCTAGGCTTAAAATCATCCCAGCTTTCATCATTGCACTATTAACTAAATAGAATTGCCCCACAGTAAAACTCATGGGCGAAGTAAGCAACCCTAAAACAAAGACTATGTGGCCGAACTCATCTATGCTGCAGTAGGCTAGCATCCGATAAAAGTTCTTCTGAGAATAAGCCACCAAGGCGCCAAAAACCATGGATAGTAGGCCTAATCCAACCATAAGCACAATAATGGTGTTTGAAGGGTAAATCCTGTAGAAAGGAGCAACCAGATTATAGAGGGCCAAAATTAGGGCTATGGGTTCTGAACAGAAAAACCCGTTTATAATTATGGTTGACCCTGGGAAAACGTCTGGCAACCAACCGTGAAAGGGCACAATTCCAATGTCTGCTCCTAAGCCAATGATAAAGCATGCCACAGCCAGCATAAGCAAATGAGAGTTTTCAACGAGTCGTGCTTGTGCGTCTAGGTTACTTGTTATGGCGAACAAGTTTGTGCTGCCTGCCAGAAAAAATATTATTAGGACGCCTAGCAGAACAAATAGGGCGCTCACCGCCGTAATTATCAAATATTTGAAAGCTGCCTCCGTTGAGAGCTTGCTAGGATTATGGGCAACCAGTATAACTGAAACACCAACAGTTAATTCTACAAAAAGGAATATGC
>JAWCNH010000126.1:0-3255 GCA_038848765.1 Bathyarchaeia archaeon | reverse complement strand
GAGCCTCGAATCAATACGCCAAGGGGTTCTTTTAGTTTTTCACGCATGTGCGTTGGAAGTTTATGTATGGGCATCACCTTACTCTAAGCGCGTAACGTCCTTTCTGGGTGATTTTCATGGATTTTGCTATGGCTGAGCCTTCTGGGTCGAAAATGATTACTAAGCCGCTGAAGTCTTCGCTTAGCGCAGATGTTTTACATTGAGGGCATGTGGACTTTGTGGAAATAAGCCGACATTCCCTACATGCTTTTTCGCTCATACCTATTTCTTCTCCTCTCCTTTCTCGGCTGGTTTTGCTTTTTCCGGTCCTTTCCTAAGCTTTTCAACTTCTTCCTTAATCCATTCAATTTTTCCGAGGAAAGGCTGTCTTGACGTGACACCTATTTTTCCTGTTCCACCGCCCCGCTTAAGTGAAATCGCTGTGACACGCACTCTCACATGGTCGCCAGTTGAAAGTTTTCTTTTTGTTTCTTTTCCCATTAGTACTGCTTGTTTCTCATCATACGATATGAAGTCGTCCATTATTTGCGAGACATGAAGCAAAGCGTCAATTGGACCTACACGAATGAAGGCTCCGAAATCTGCGATTTCCACAACTTCTCCTTCCACTATCTCTTGAAGCCTTGGATGGAAAGTAAGTAGGGAAAAGGAAACCTTATGGTAGGTTGCGCCGTCGCCCGGTATTATTTTACCTATTGGGTTAACTTTTATGTCGGTTACTGCTACCACGTAGCCTAACTCTTCGTCCACCATGCCTTCATATTTCATTTTAAGTTGTTCGTGACCAACGATCTCCAGTGGAGTCCCGAATTTTTCTGGTGGGATTCGAATTGTGTCTTCAAGGGTTACAAGTTTAAACATAATTGACGCTTCCCTCAATGTTAAGTCTAGATTTTTGCCTCAGATAGATAACTGCCACATTTATATTCCTTAACCTCTTTTTAAGTTGAAGGTCGTTTGTGGCAACTGGGCATTTCCATAGTGATGCAACCCTAACTATTACATCATCATTTGACTCTTCAGCATTTCGATTTACTTCTACCAGCCGACATTTCTCTGCAAACTTTAAAGCTAAAGAAGCTTGTCGACGCATCTTTGGAGACTTGCTTTCTGCCAGTTTTTTAAGCTCCTCAAAAGTTGAAGAGAGTAGGATTGCATCCACTTTTTGACTGAGCAAATTTTCCAGTTCAGAGAAAATGTCTATTTGGAATTGAACGGGAACGAAAAGGAAATTGGAGTCCAAAATAACTTTTATTGGCAAATTTTTCCCAAAGTTTATTTAACTATGCCGTAACCGATGAGTCGCCATCTGCCAGCAACTTTTCTGCTAAGCGCAGCCCTCAAGCCTTCTTCTGTGCACACGGGGCGTCCTAACTTGAGAGTGACCAAATTATCTTTTACCGAAACCACATTGCCCGCCGTTATAGTGGTTCCGACATCCAAAAGAAGCATTTCACCTTTCTCCACCTTTTCAACCTTAATCAACTCCTTGGTGCCAATGACACGTTCAAAAAAGAAAGTTTCCAAAGTCAACTCAGAAACAGTCGGCGGCAACATTTCTGGCTTTCCAGCCATGTTTCCAATAAGCCCATCAGCCTTCGTCAAAGATGGGTCTAAAAGCGTTCCAACACCCACTAAGCCGCCACAATAGGCTTCTTGAACAGATTTTCCGCCAGCGTGCAAGCTAACAATTTCTGTGAATAAGGGCTCATAATCTGCTTTTCCCTGTTCTTCTAAACGAACTCCTGGGCGTATTTCCATTTCCTCTCCTACCTTAAGTTTACCTTGAAAAATTGTGCCTCCTATGACGCCTCCAGTCAAATTTTCTATCGGCGTTCCTGGCTTATTAACGTCAAAGGAGCGAACCACATACATTCTTGGAGGCTTTGTCGGGTCTCTCTTTGGCGTTGGGATTTTTTCTTCAATGGCTTGTATAACCATGTCAACGTTCACATTGTGTTGCGCAGAGACTGGAATTATGGGCGCATCTTCTGCTATTGACCCTTTAACGAACTTGGTTATTTCTTCATAGCTTTCCATAGCCCTTCTTTCGCTTACAAGGTCAATTTTGTTTTGAATTATCACAATGTTTTTTATTCCAATAATTTCGATTGCCGCTAAATGTTCTCTTGTTTGAGGCTGTGGGCAAGGCTCGTCAGCTGCGATTACAAGTAAGGCTCCATCCATCACCGCTGCACCAGAAAGCATTGTCGCCATTAAAGCTTCATGTCCAGGCGCGTCGACAAAGCTAACTGCTCTCACGAATTCTGTGGCGGAATTGCAGTTGGGACATGTGGCTTGGGTGCAATAACAACTTGGCGGTTCACATTTTAGGCACTTATATATGGGGGCATCTGCGTAGCCGAGTTTTATGGTTATGCCCCTTTTGAGTTCTTCGCTGTGTTTTGATGCCCAAACACCAGTTAAGGCTTGAACTAGGGTTGTTTTTCCATGGTCCACGTGACCTATTGTTCCAATGTTGACTTCAGGCTGTTTGGGCAGTTTCTTCAGCCTTTTCCCCTCCACCCTCTTCGGTTTCAGCTCTTTTCTTTTTCCTTTTCTCTTTAGGTTTTTCTCCCTTCTCCGTCTTTTCAGGCTTTTTTCCCACTATTTTCATGTTGATTTGAACGATTTCTTCGGTGATGATGTTTCCCCGAACTGTTTTTCTCCTTCTTTCGCCCTTTTTGGTTGGTTTAAATCCAGTTCCTTGAGTTAAGATTACTCTGGCTCGAACTCCGCCGTGAACGTCTGCCCGCATTGGAAAACCATCTTTGTCTGAGCCTCCGGTTATTTGCAGTTTTTTGCCAGCTAACCCCACAATGGAACCGTCAATTTCCTCCCCTATTTTCCTTCCAATCAATGGCGCCGCTCGTGAGCCCTCTAACTCGACAATTTGGGAATTGCCCTTCTCTGGGTCAGAGATTATGATTTTGAACTTCGCCATAAACCACGTTAACCCCTAGCAAATACCTCTGTAACCTTAACTGAAAGGAAACATTCATTTATTAAGGATTCGCCTTTCAAGGCTAAAAATTAAAGCCTAAACATATAAAAGGAACATGAAGCGAGGCGAAAATGTTGAAGGCTCTAAACGAAAAAATAATCAAACGGGCAAAAGAAAGAGAAAAAGACCTGTTTAAACTCTGCGCTCAGCTTATCCGAGCCGGCGGCGAAAACCCGCCTGGAGACGTTTCAGAAGCAGCCAACACCGTAGAACATTTCTTAGAAACAGAGGGAATAAAGCATTGGCGATTT
>JAWCNH010000125.1:0-3324 GCA_038848765.1 Bathyarchaeia archaeon | reverse complement strand
ATGGAGCCCAGTATTCTTCCAGAAGTGAAAGTCAAGTCTTTTTGAAGTTTTTTGTTAAGTTCTTGTAGGATTAATTTTTTTGGCAAGCCTTTTTCTTGCAATGGTGTCTGCTCCTTTAGTGGTAGGAATGTTCTTCGTCTGGGTATTCTCCGTTTAAAACTTCTTCTTTAAACCTTGCAACAGCCTCTTTTATTATTCGGTTGAGATTTGCGTATCTCTTCAAGAATTTTGGGCTGAAGCTTTCATCCAACCCTAACATGTCGTTTATCACTAAAACTTGCCCATCACAGTATTTCCCCGCGCCAATTCCAATTGTAGGCGCCTTCACAGCTTCCGTGATTCTTTTTGCTAAGCTTTGAGGAATACATTCCAGAACTATTGAAAACACGCCTAAATCGTCCACTGCAAGGGCGTCTTGAAAAATTTTTTCCGCTTCCTCTTTTTCCTTCCCTTTGACTTTATATTCGGCTGAAAATTGGGGCAGTAATCCAACATGACCCATGACTGGTATGCCTTCATCTAATAACGCCTTGATTATTTCAGGCTTGTTTCCCTCAATTTTGACTCCATGAGCGCCAGCCTCTAAGAATCTTTTGGCGTTTTTTAATGCATCTTTTACGGTGTTGTAGCTGTTTATGGGCATGTCTCCAACTATAGGCGTGTTTTTAGCTCCTCTGGCAACAGCTTTCGTATGGTGAATCATTTCCTCCATAGTCACGCTTTTCGTATCACTATACCCTAAGACAACCATGCCGAGGCTGTCACCAACAAGAATTATGTCAATACCCATCTCGTCCAAAATTTTTGCCATTTGATAGTCATAGGCGGTCAACATAACAATTTTCCGTTTTTTGCCTTCTCTCCTAAACTTTTCAAGCCTCATTTTCCTTTCGTCTCCAAAAATTTTATCATAGCCACCAAAGCTTCATTCACTGGAGTTGGAATGCCATGTTTCTTTCCAAGCTCAACTATTTTTCCATTGAGAAAGTCGATTTCTGTTTTCTTCCCTTTCATAATGTCTTGGCACATGGAAGAGAAATTTGAATAACTGGAAATTTTCTTTTCAACACATTCTTCTATGTTTGGGTCAAAATGGATGCCTTCCGCTTTTCCAACAGCCACGCATTCTTGAATAATTTTGCGTCGAACTGTTTTTAGGCTGTCTGCGCCAACCATATTGTCTCTAACCTTGAAAATGGCACTTAATGGATTTATCACACAGTTAACAATCAACTTGTTCCAAACTTCCCTCTCAAAATCATTGACAAGCCTCGTTTTTAATCCGCTTTCATTAAAAACCAAAGCGATTCTTTCCGAAGTTTCATTTTTCTCCATGATTGTTTCGCCGTTCCAAAAAACTACTTTTCCAGCCTCCAAAAACTCGGCAGCAGAAGTAACCAAGCCTCTAACAACCCTAACTTCTCTTCCAGCAACGTCTTTAACCAAGTCTTCGTTTCCCAACCCGTTCTGCAAAACCAGAATAACCGTGTCCTTTTTTAACAAGGGCTTAACCTTTCCTATGGCTTCAACCGTATCATGAGCCTTTGTAGTCAAAAGTATCAACGTCCCGGAAGGAATAGCCTCTATTTCTGTTTCTGCCTTAACAAAAAACCGTTCGTTAATATCGCCAGAAACCTTCAAGCCATTTAACTTAATAGCTTCCACATGAGGTTTTCTTCCAATTAATGTCACATCCTTTCTTCTTGAAAGTAATGCTCCATAAACGCTTCCAATGGCACCAGCGCCCAAAACAACGATTTTTTTAAAACTCATTGCCCTTCTCCTTTCATGAAACTTTGATGTAGACACCTTTCTGCGCAAGTTCGGAAAGCCTCTTATTGATTAAGCCTATGGCTTCACCCAAAACTTTCTTATTATCAAAATTAGCCAAAATCTTCAGAAGAGCCTCTTTAGGCTTTGTTTTCAATTCTTCGGCAATTTTCACCAGCATCGGCATGGCTCTCACAATGTTGTCGACGATAGTGACAGAGGCAAACTGGGCTGTTCTGGAAAGCGGATTCAAATCTATAGCTATAACCTTCTTACCCATTTTGACAAGTGCCTCAGTTCTGTCACCATCTTCCAAAGGAACCAAAACCACATCCGCAACGAAGATTCCCCTAGCATCCACACGCCTACGTTCGCTGGCAACTTCAGAAATTCTAGCAGCAGCTTCTTTATCCACGCCTAAAACTTCCACGGCGCCAGCTTCTTCAAGCATCTTTTTAATGGCTTTCTTCCTTTTTGCGGAAGGGTGAAAAAGGTTAACCTCAATCTTGGCGCCTACAACTTTGGCAAGCTTCACAATGTCTTCTGCAACTAAGGCTGCTGCGTTTCCATTTACAGAAATAACTGGATGCTTAGCTGTAAGAAGCATGGCTGCCGCAGCCCTAAGCGAAGTTAAAGCAGGCTCCACAGTCTTTTCGCCCAAAAGATAATCGAAAGCCTCACCTCTCCCATGCGCAATCAAACCCTCTCCAACAACAATTCCCATTTCAAAAGATTTGACAAGCCTTTCCCTAATCCTAAGCGACTCAGCCCTAGGATGTCGCATAGAAACCGCACTTTTCTCCTTCACAGAAGCCTCGCCCCCTCAAAATCAATTTCACTTACAATTATGCTTCCTTCAGATTCTGTGTGAAGCCTAAAAACATTAAGAACCTTGTCCACCAAATCCTCTCTTACCAAGGTAAAAACAGCTTCACCAAACATTGGCATACTACAAACAATACCCAGCTTGTCAGTTTCATCCAAAACTCTCCGAATCTTCTCAGAAATCAGTCCAACATGCTCGGCGAAAGCCCTAGAAAGCCTCATAAAAAGTTCAGGCGAAGGCTTCAAAACCAGCTTGTCAACACAATCGCCTCCCAACTCATTTATGCGACGGCGAAACCGTTCATCACTCAAAAACCTCTGCGTAGACAGGTGCCCAAAATTCAAAAAAACCATCCTATACCCATCATCAATAGGTATCCGCCTAACTTCACCAAAACCCGGCGCCCCAGCCTTAACCCTAACCTCAAAACCGCCAAAAGTTTCAGCAATCACTGAACCCAACCCAGTTTTACATTCTATTTCGGCAAGATGAGCCATCTGCGCAACCTCCATAAAAGAAAAACCAAGCGAAAAAACCTTATTCAAGGCTAAACCAAGGCTTAAGGCAGCAGCGCCACTTGAACCTAAACCGCAACCTATAGGAACAGAAACCTCATGAAACACGGAAACATTGTAGGAAGCTTTGCCAATCTTTGAAAAAAACATTTTCAAAACAGTTTCAGAAACAACAGCGCCCTCGGCGACTTCACCATTTATTTTAATATTAAA
>JAWCNH010000124.1:0-3474 GCA_038848765.1 Bathyarchaeia archaeon | reverse complement strand
AAAAGAGTTACGCCTACAAGGCAGGAAAAAGAACGCATTCTAAAATTGGCTGAAAAACTTAGACAGAAAGTTGTTGAGGTAGCGGAAAGGGAAGGCTTAGAGGCTAAGGTGAGAATCGAAGGGTCAATAGCGAAGGATACATGGTTAAGGGAAGAACCAGAAATAGACATTTTCATGCAACTTCCACAAACAATTCCACGAAAAGATTTGGGGACAATTTGCCTAAAAATCGCTAAGAAAGCAACAGAAGGTTCTAGGCAGGTTGAACGATTCGCTGAGCATCCCTATTTGGAAGCATTCGTTGACAATATCCGTATCAACATAGTGCCATGTTATGAAGCGAAGCCCGGAGAGTGGCTAAGCGCAACTGACCGAACTCCTTTCCATACAGACTACATGAAGCCACGCTTAAACGAGAAACTCTGCGGAGAAGTCCGAGTATTAAAGAAGTTCATGAAAGGAATAGGAGTGTATGGCGCTGAAATAAAAGTAGGTGGATTCAGCGGCTACCTATGTGAACTCCTCATCCTACATTACAAGTCATTCATAAAAAGTTTAGAAGCCGCTGCACATTGGCGAATACCAGAAATAATTGATTACGAAAAGTATTATAAAGGTAGAGAAAAGGAAATCCAGCTCATTTTTTCCGACCCCCTCATAATTGTTGACCCAGTCGACAAGGGAAGAAACGTGGCTTCTGCGGTTAGAAAGGAAAAACTCTTCGAATTTATCGCTGCATCAAACCTTTTCCTCAAAAAACCCAGCCTCAAATTCTTTTATCCGCCAGAAACCAAACCATTAACGCCCAAAGAAGCCGAACAGAAACTGAAAACCCGCGGCTCCAGCCTAGTTTTCATAAAATTTGGGAAAGTGGAAGCCGTGTCAGACGTTTTGTGGGGACAGCTTTATAAGTCGCAGAAATCCCTTAAAAAAATGCTTTTGCATCATGACTTCAACGTCATCCGAGACTATGCATGGAGTAACGAAGACAATCTTAACCTATTCATTTTTGAAGTAGAAAATCATAGGCTTCCGCCAATAAAGAAGCATCTTGGACCGCCCCTTGAAAAAGAGGCTGATTGCGAAAACTTCCTAAAAAAGCATAATAATTCGCCGCAGACGATTTCTGGACCTTACATTGAAAATGGGCGCTGGGTTGTGGAAACAACTAGAAAACATGGGGACATGGTAGACTTACTGAAGGATAAGCTGGGCAACGGCGGAAGAAATGTGGGCGTGGCAGAGTCCATAGCGACCATTTTGCCCAAAACATTGGAAATCATGGTGAATGAGGAAGTCTTAAAGCTTTACACGTCAAATCGGGACTTTGCAAAGTTTCTCACAGAATACTTAGATGGGAAACCAGTTTGGCTTAGAGCCGCTAGTCTTCTTTGACAACTGGTTCTCTCACTATTCCAAGTATCAACGCCAAAGCCGCAAACTCCACTAAAGTGAAAACATAGAAGGGTGCCGCTGGGCTGATGTTTTGAAACGTGAAGCCTCCAAGCAAAGCGCCTAGGGCGGAGGATATGGCTGTGCTGATGTTCCAGAGTGCAGAAACTCTCCCTCTTAGGGCGCGAGGCGTCAGATCCGCTTGTAAGGCTTCATGCGCCGGCGCATAATAGATTCCCGTAATTACTAGAAGCAAAGCCGCAGCCAAAGCTTGAAGAAAAGAGCGGGACAAAGCGAAAAGTATGGCGGTTGGAGCACAAGTCAAAAGCGAAACAACAATAACTTTCCTTTTCCCAAACTTGTCACTTAACCATCCGCCTGGAATTTTTAACACACATGCAGAAAAGGATTGGATGCTAACAATTAAAGCCCACTCACCCACACCTAGTTTGATTATTTCGTAAGCGTATAGAATAAAGAATTGTCCAACTGCGCCGTTGGCGAAAGCCACTAAAGCATAGGCTGCGAGTAGGGCTTTAAGGCTTTTAGGTATCAAAAAAATAAGACGAGTTAAGCCTGCGAATGTGTTTTGAACAGAAAGTTTTGGCTTTGTCTTTTGAGTTTGTAGCAACGTTTCCCTTAGAAAAGCCGTAAGCGCTATGGCTGATGCGAAGGAAAAAATTGTGGAGTAGAGGCAGGCGAGTTTGAAACCGTTTTCTAACCCATAGTTTTCTATAAGCCACCCTCCGACTAAAGGCGCTACCACTGAAGGAAGTGAAGAAACTACTTGCACATAGGCTATTCCGCTTGCTCGCATGTTAGGCGGAAGTGAGTCCACAACAACCGCATGTTGAGCTGGGTTGGCTATTGCTGTGAAAGTAACAATTATGGTTAGCAAGCCGAAAATGCGCCAGTCAGAAACAACCGCAAATAACAAAGGGAAAAAGGCGCCGTAGAAGGCTGCGAACGCTAGAACCTTTTTTCTGCCATAATAGTCTGCCAAAAATCCGCCGAAGGGAATGGTGAAAAACTGGAATATAGAAGCCATGGAAGCGAAAAATCCAAGCGTTAAGGCGTCTCCGCCCAGTATTCTTACGAAATACAAAGGAAGGAAAGAGCCGAAAATGTTTCCTAAAGATTTAAGGCTGCCGCTTATGGCGATTGTTGCAATGTTCCCTCGAAATAAGCCGGAAAATTGTTTTTCCGCCTTAGCAATGGTGTTCTGCATTGGATTTTTCCTTCGGCAACTTGTACTTTTCTGTTACGTTTTCGATTTCGCCATTTTCAAAGGCATATATTTCCCGCAAGTCTTTTTTCCAGTCGCGTTCATACATGAACGGGTCGTCTATCCTTTTTTCGGAGGGGTCAACGTGGAGCCATCTTCTCTCCTTTTCGTCCCAAACTTCTGTCCACACATGGTCTGACATGTCAAGTATAAGTCTAGCCCTGTAACCATGCGCCAAGCAAAGGCTTGTGAAAAGGATGCTGAATTCGCCGCATCTGCCTTTGCCATACGCCAAGATTTCCAGCGGGTCGTTATGCCGAACTATGTTGTCTTTGGAGAATTTAACTCTCTCATGAAGCCAATCCAACAACTCAGTTAAAGCATATTTTCTCTCAAACAAGTCGCCAAGCTTGGAAATTAATTGTTTTTCGCTTAGTTTCATGCTGATTTGCCGATATTTTTCCACGATTTCTTGATTTGAAGCCACGATAAAAGCGCCTCGCCGTGTAAAATTGAGGTTTTATGGGATACAAAGTAGTTGTGAAGCGAAAATCAGTATTGAAGCTAAGCTTGAGTTAGAGAAATAAATATGCGACTACAATTAATGCATGTGTGCTGATAAAATGCAGAAAAGAAGGCTAGGAAGAACCAACCTCGAAGTTTCAGTCATAGGTTTCGGCGGCATACCCATAACGGGCGCCAGCAAAAAAGAAGCTTACGAAATTATTAGACGAGCGTTTGAGTTAGGCATTAACTTTTTTGACACTGCGCGCGTATACGGTGATAGCGAAGAAAAAATTGGTGAAGCATTAAAAGACGTGAGAGACGAAGTGATTTTGGCGACGAAAACTCATCAA
>JAWCNH010000123.1:0-3540 GCA_038848765.1 Bathyarchaeia archaeon | reverse complement strand
AAAAATTGGGTCAAGTCCAAACTGCACGATATCCATGTATGTCAGTATGTCTGAGGGTTTGCTGTGGGCTTCCACAACAACTGTGTCAAAATAGCCAGTCTTTATCAGCATGTAGGCTGTTGCCAGTCCAAGCATGCCGTCGCCCGAAACGGTGAACAGGTGACGTAGGGCTGCGCCAAGCTGGTCTGGGACGAACTCGTCGAATATGCTGAAACCTTCCAAATAGTCTTCGGCGCATGTCACGAAAACGTCTATGTCCTCTCTAGGGTTTATTCCGCCAGCATCCTCGTAGGCTTTAACCGCTGCCTCAAACATCAACTCCTTATAGGAAAGCTCTGGCATTATTGGTCTGAAGCCGACACATCCAACACCAACAATTGCCACTTCGCTCATAATTTCTCCTTCCCTTTCCTTTATTTTAGAGGCTATAGTTTAAACCAGTGTTCACATAAAACTTTTCGTGGAAAACAAGCCGAAGTGTTGAAGAAACTTAAATACTTGTTCTCAACTATGGATTCTCTCCATAAGGCCAACTTCGGGAGAAGTTTACTTTGAAGGGAAAACCTGTAGCATCAATAGTTTCTGCAGGCCTGTCAAAATTCGGGAGGCTTGAAGGCTTATACGCCCGTGAAATTTTCGCCCAAGCGGCGAAGGAGGCCTATGAACGCTGTCCAAAACTAGACCCGAAACGGGACATAAAAGCCCTATTTATTGGACATATGGGCGAATCCTATGAGCATCAGGGGCACACAGGCGCCACAGCAGCAGACTGGGCTGGCTTGCTGCATATACCAGCAACAAGAACCGAGGCGGCTTGCAGCTCTTCTGGTGCAGCCTTAAGGGCAGCCATATACGCGGTTGCTTCGGGCTTGTGCGATGTTGTCATGGTTGGTGGCGTTGAGAAAATGACTCATCGAAGCACCCCCGAAGTCACGGAGTTTCTGGCCATGGCTTCGGATTTCCCCTTCGAACAGTGGCATGGCATAACCTTTCCAGGACTTTTTGCATTGATGGCAACGGCCCACATGCACAAGTATGGCACAACAGAAACGCAATTGGCCCACATAGCAGTAAAAAACCATTATAATGGGAGCCTAAACCCCAAGGCCCACATGCAAAAGGAAATAACCCTAGAACAAGCCTTAACATCGCGGGTTATCGCCTGGCCCCTAAAACTATACGATTGTTCGCTCATAACGGATGGGGCAAGTTGCCTCATACTGGCAAAGCCTGAACTAGCCAAAAAGTACACGGACACGCCGGTACACATAATTGGAAGCGGACAAGCAAGCGACACAATTGGCATTTACGAAAGGGAAGACTTCACGTCGCTTAGAGCCGCAAAACTAGCCGCAAAACAAGCCTACGACATGGCTAACATAACGCCGCAAGATGTTGACGTGGCTGAAGTTCACGACTGCTTCACCATAGCCGAAATAATAGCCTACGAAGATTTAGGCTTCTGCAAACCCGGCGAAGGCGGAAAACTAGCAGAAAAAGGCGAAACAACCTTGAAGGGCAGAATCCCAGTCAACACAAGCGGAGGCCTAAAAGCGAAAGGTCATCCAGTAGGCGCCACAGGAACAGCCCAAGCCTACGAAATATACTTGCAGCTTACTGGACAAGCTGACAAGCGACAGGTGGCAGACGCAGAAATAGGCTTAACTCATAATGTTGGGGGTTCAGGCGCCACAGCCACAGTACACATCTACAGAAGAGGATAAAGTATGACAGAACCACAAGCCTTCACAATTGAACAATTCTACAAAAACATAAGCCAGAAAAAACTGTTGGGTGGAAAATGCCGAAAATGTGGAAAAATCCACCTGCCGCCAAGACAATTATGCGACAAATGCCTATCAACAGAATTCGAATGGACTGAACTGTCAACATCTGGCAAACTCATAACATACACAATAATTCACGTTGCGCCAACCCAATTCCAAAGCATGGCGCCATACGCGGTAGGCATAATCCAACTAGAAGACGGCGTAAAGATCCCTGGAATGATAAAGGATGTCCCGCTGGATAAAATCAAGGTTGGAATGCGCTTAAAAATGGAATTTGAAGAGCCCCAACAGGCCCAACAATGGCCCCAATGGCCAAGATACCATTTTAAACCGCTTTAGCAATCATCTTCTGCGAAATAGAATTTTCTTTCCCTTTTCGACAGCTTCTTGGACAACTATGCTTTTATTTTTGAGTTTTGCAAATTCTTTTGGTGTAAATCCGAAGGCTTCAAGCATCACGTCGTGTTTCCAGCTCTTCTGCAATATTAGCATTCTTCTCTCGAAGGGCATTCCCTCAAAATCCTTCGAAACCACTATTAGGTCTATGTCGCTGTCTTTTAGTCTTTCACCGTAAACTGTTGAGCCGAATAGGATGGCGAAGTCTACTTTAATTGGCAAACTTCTTAGGTAGCGTCTCACTTCCTTTTCGATATAAGATTCTGAAAGCAATCGAAAATCCTCCTAGTTTTCGTTAGGCATTCTTTTGCAAACTTCTCAGTTATTATTTCGCTGGGCAGTCCCATTGCAATGTCTGGGTAACGCGTGATAAAGTAGTAGGGCGATATAAGCGAAAGGAAATCCTTAAGCTCCTCGTCTATTGGGACGTGTTTCTCCAACGGCTTATAAAGGGTTGTAAGTTTATGAGTTTTAGTAGGTCTCTTTTTAAGAAGCTCAATCGCTAAGCCTTTAAACAGTTTTTCTAGGGCTTGTTGACAATTGAAGACACAGTCTTCGTAGAAGCCGAGCTCCAAGTATTTTTCGGCCTTTGTTAAGCACCTTTTTGCATCTCCAATCCACCATGTGGATTCTTCTCTCATCAGCTCTTTCTCCACAAATAATTCGCCAAGGATTATTCTGAAATAGTCTACGCTTTCTATTAAATGCTTTTGGAGGTGTCTATTTGCTCTATTAGGGCTGGTATGTCTGTTATTGTTGTTATTATGTAGTTTGCTCCAGCGTCTGCTAACTCCTTCGGTGTTGAAACACCCGTTGGTAGAGCTGCGGCTGCTGCGCCGAGCTCTTTTGCACATTTCATATCTGCCGGGCTGTCTCCCACGACAAGAGCTTCTTTTGGGTTTACCCCCAGCGCTTTTAATGTGTTTTCAAGGTGTTCTGGATTTGGTTTGACGTTTTTAACATGATCTCTTGTAGTCACAGCGTCAAAAAACTCGCCAATCCCAAATTTTTTAAGGATGTATTCCACCGATTTTTGGCTGTTTAACGTGCATATTCCAATCTTTAAGCCCATGCCTTTCAAGGTTTTTAGAATTCCCTTTATTCCTGGCTGTAGGCTTGTTGTTTTTGCAGCTTCTAACTCATATTTTTCTGCTATTGCTAAAGCTTTACTCCGGACTTCTTCTATTTTACTTGCTAGTTTATTGTTATTTTTCATGAAAATTTCCATTTTCTTGAGCATTTCAAATATGCTTTCGTTTATGGATAGGACTGAGGCTGGAACTCCCTCCTTTATTAGAAAGCCTCTAACATCTGCTCTCACCGCTCTGAAATCAATGTTGAATTTGACTATTGT
>JAWCNH010000122.1:0-3542 GCA_038848765.1 Bathyarchaeia archaeon | reverse complement strand
AACAAATACTAGGTCTGGTTTTTGTGTTGTGGCTGTTGTTAGCTGTGCCAACGTTTCTTTAATGTCTTTTGTTTCCACGGTTATTTTTTCAAGTTTTCCTTCTGTCACGGAGTTCTCGTCATAATGGAACATGTTCGTCATTCCAGCAGAGGCGAGAGCAGCGCCTAATTGTTTCAGTTTTTCTAGAGACGGGTTTCTCAAACCTTTGATTTGGGGGATCTTGTCTTCCAAAATTTTGCCTAGGAATATGCCTAAGGCTCCATAATCGGTCTCATCTTCCAAAGAAGCCTCAACTTCAGCGAAGGCTTTTGGCTTGCGGTTTTCGATTCTATGGATTCCACAGTCTGGTGTTTTGCCGATGATGGCTGCTGCCAGAGCGCTCGGGCCTCCTTCGCGATTTGTCCAAGCCTTTAAGACGGAGTTGGCGTAAACAACTGCTGAAGATTCAGCCCATGCTAGGTGGGCGCCTTTTCTTGGTGCTTTAATGTAGTAGGGTGTGCATGTGAAAGATTTTTGGAAGCCGAGCTTATCGAAGATTTTGCAAAGCTTCAGCTGCCCTTCTACTAGATTTTTTGGAAGCCTTTTTGCCAAGTGTTTGGGGTCTAAACTTTGAGGGTTGAGGGTGGCTTCGACAGCGACTTTTTCGCCGGCGTCCGCTAAAGCCTTTAGGAAGTCTGCAGGCGCCTCGCCAAGGGTTTTGTATGAAACACCGGAAACGTGGGCGGAATCAATCGGTATAAGCCTGGACGCATCAAAAAGTTCGCCTAGTTTAACAAGTATTTTCATGCAGACTTGCTTTGCCCAGCCGAATTCGCCGTCGTATATGCGCTCTTCTTCTTTAGTTAAATACGTGCCTTCAACTCTCCGCTAAGTTTTAGGATTTTAACAGTTCCTTTGTTGGCGTTAACTTCAACTAAGGCACCGCTCTTTATTTGGCCGATGTCTATTTTGTCTATCATGGGGATGTTAGCCATAACTGCGCCAACAACTATGACTGGGTCA
The DNA here is from genome assembly GCA_038848765.1 of Bathyarchaeia archaeon. Classification (GTDB taxonomy): domain Archaea; phylum Thermoproteota; class Bathyarchaeia; order Bathyarchaeales; family JAWCNH01; genus JAWCNH01. Next base: position 2,540 of record JAWCNH010000122.1, on the reverse strand, counting down.
GCTTTGTGGTTTATTATGGCTTTGGGCGCTAGGCCCTTCCTAGCTAGAGAATATAGGATGTAGCTGCCAACTGTTGACCCGTGTCCGTGGGGAAAGCATAAGGCCTTATCTTTTATGGATTCACCGTACAAGTCATGCCTTTTTTCAATAATCTTTCCGTTTTCCGGGTCAACGTCTCCAAGAAAGCTTATAGGCTTTGTTGAGACAAGCGCCTCAGCTTTGCAATATCCTTCAACTATTCCACGCCCATGCAAAACTGTACATTTTGTCATTTTAGGCGCCTTTAATAAGATATTTTGGCTGATGATGGGATTTCGCCGAGGATTTTCGAGGCGGCTTCCGCAACTCGTCCACGATTTTTTTCGTCTGTGTAAACCCTTAAAATGTTTATAAAGCCCTTCAAGACCTCGAATATTCCGGAAATTTCGCTGAGTTTTTTAACTTCCTTCCTGCCATCGCGGGTTTTTCCAAAAACTGGAATTTCCATGGGCTCCATAAACATGGAATGGTGGTATGGAACAGATGGCACTGTTGGCACGTCAATTATTATGGCTTCAGGGTCAAGTTTTGCGTCTTTCGCAATTTTGTTTCTTATCTGGTTGCGAAATTCTTCGGCGCTAAAAATGTTTGAAACGGTTTTATCCTTAACATAGAAAGTCTGCTCGTAGGCGCATTTTAGCATTTTCCGCCTCTCAAGATTCCTTATAATTTGGCTAGATTTCTTGCAATTTTTGAGCATGGCCCAAACTGTGTAGTCGTCCATCGATAAGTACTCCTCTGGCGTTTTAAAGGTAGACAAGCCAAGTTCCTCATCTGCTTTCTCAAGGGCAGTTGCTAACATTATTTGGGCGGCTCTACCAACACGATGGAAATATATGCTTTTGAAGGATTCTATTCGGGCTATTATGAAGGATTCGAGAGTTGAAAGCGCTCCCATATCAACGGCTAGGTTCCCATCCAAAACGTCGAAGGTGTGAATTAGGCGGAAAACATCTACGAAGCCATACTCGGCGCCTGTGTGATAGGTGTCCCTAACAACAAAATCCAGCTTGTCAACATCTATAGAACTTCTTATAATCTGGTTTAGAAAGGCCTTTCCACGGATGGACAAGGTGCCGACAGCAAGTTCCGCTATATCTTCAGCTTTATATCCACAATTTGCAAGCGCATCTTTTAGCTCACCGTTTTTGATTATCCATGCGGTTATGTCCTCATGGGTTTTGTTAAGCTTCTTTGTTAACAAATGTTCAAAAATATGGGAGAAGGGACCATGCCCAACATCGTGAAGCAAGCCAGCAATTCGCACCGCCTCCGCCTCTTCTTGACTTATCAGCTGAGAAATGTTTGGGTTTTCAGTAACCTTACCAGCCAAGTACATAACTCCTATTGAATGTTCAAATCGTGTGTGGTTAGCTCCGGGATAAACGTATTCGGAGCCGGCTAACTGTCTCAACCTGCGAAGTCTCTGCACAGGATAAGAGTCGATTATTTCCTTCTCTTTTTCTGTTATGTAAACGTAACCATGCACGGGATCTTTTATCTCGCCCCAATAATTTCTCAGCATTGTTAATTCTCCAGTGAATTAGGGCTTAACAATTATTAATGTATGCTCTTCTTATAATGTCTAATGCTGGTTGGAGGACAATTTATTGAAAAAACGTGGTTTGCTGATATGCGTCGAAGGCTTAGACGGATGCGGAAAAACAACCCAAGCGAAAATCTTGGTGAAAAAACTGAGGCGAATCGGCTACAACGCAGTTTATACGGCAGAACCTACCAGTGGAAAAATTGGAAGGTTCATAAAGAAGTACTGCCTCCATGGCGGTAAACGTGTTTCCAACATAGTTGAAGCCTTGCTCTTTGCTGCCGACCGATATGAACATGTTGCAACCGAAATAATCCCCGCCTTGAAAGACGGAAAAATAGTGGTTTCCGACCGATACCTATATTCTTCTTTGGCTTACCAGGGGGCAGCCGGGCTAAACCTGGACTGGATTAGAAGGATAAACGAGCATGCAATACCGCCAAATCTGGCGATCTTCATAGACGTGGAACCGAACACGGTCATCAAGAGGTTGAAACCCAAAAAATCTGTTATGGAAAACCTTGAGACCCAGCGTAAGGTCCGAGAAGTTTATTTAAAATTCGTTGAAAATGGAGAACTTGTACGAGTGGATGGAAACAAATCAAAAAGAGAAGTTGCCAAAGAAATTTTGTCCACAGTTTTAAATTTCCTAAAAGGCGGCTAGACAACCTTTAAAACTTTTCGTGAATAAGATTGGTTGACCCTTTCAATAATTAAGTTGACGAGATCCTCAGGCGACACATGTCTCGGTCCTCTTTCATGAAAGACAAGTGCTTCCACAGATCCTTTATTGAATATTAGGCGGAGCATGTAATAATCAAACTTCAACGGATACTTCTTTCCATTTTGCTCTCTGTAGTATCGTAACGCGCAAAAAAAGTCCATTATCTGAAGGGGAGCGCGGCGAATTTCTTTCAAAACTCTCTGTATCTCCTCTGATTCCAGATAGTTGAAT
>JAWCNH010000121.1:0-3545 GCA_038848765.1 Bathyarchaeia archaeon | reverse complement strand
AATCCGTTTCGTCAACTTCAACCATGTCCCTTCATCCTATTTTCGCACTTTTTAATCCGATTTTTTCTAAATTTCTTACGAAAAATATATAAACAACAACGACATAAAAAGTTTTTGTTCCGAAAACATGAAAAGAGGGCATGAAAAATGGAAGAAACACAACAAATGTTAAGACTGGGCGAAACAGTACCAGATTTCGAAGCCGTAACAACACATGGGAAAATAAAACTCTCAGACTTCAAGGGCAAATGGGTTATACTGTTTTCCCACCCAGCCGACTTTACGCCAGTTTGCACAACAGAATTCGTGGCGTTTGCAGAAATAAACAACGAACTAGTTCAAAGAAACGTTCAGCTAATAGGATTAAGCATCGACAGCATTTATTCACACATCGCCTGGATAAGAAGAATAAAAGAAAAACTTGGAGTCACGATTCCGTTTCCAGTAATAGCTGATTTAGACATGAAAGTCGCCAAACTTTTCGGCATGATTCATCCAGCTCAAAGCACAACGGCAGCCGTAAGATGCGTATTCGTGATTGATCCAGAAATGAAATTGAGAGCCATGATATATTACCCGTTGAATGTTGGAAGAAACATGCAGGAAATCTTAAGGCTTATCGACGCCTTACAAACAGCAGACAAGCATAAAGTTGCATTGCCAGCAAACTGGCGACCAGGCGACAGCGTAATTGTTCCGCCGCCAAGCACGCAGGCAGATGCGGAAAAACGTTTACAAGAAGGCTACGAATGCATAGACTGGTTCCTTTGCAAGAAGAAACTTCCTTAACCCCTCTTTTTTAGTAAGGGAGTGAATTCATGAAAAAATATAGATGCACGGTTTGCGGATACATTTACGACCCAGAGAAAGGCGACCCTGACTCTGGGATACCGCCTCAAACAAGCTTTGAAGAGCTTCCAGATAATTGGGTTTGCCCAGTTTGTGGCGCCCCAAAAGAGCAGTTTGAAAAGGTGATGGAATGAAGCCGAGAGAGATGAAAAAGAATATTTACTCGGTTGGGGCAGTTGATTGGGATAGGCGTCTTTTTGATGAGCTTATCCCGCTTCCAGATGGAACAAGCTACAATGCATACTTGATTAAGGGAAGCGAAAAAACCGCTTTACTAGACACGGTAGACCCTACTATGACTGATGTGCTCTTAGACAATTTAGAGCACTTGAACATTAAAAACATCGACTACGTTATTGCGCATCACGCCGAACAAGACCATTCTGGCGCTTTGCCCCAAGTCTTAAAGCAGTATCCAAACGCCACAGTCATCGCAACGCCCAAATGCAAAAGCATGCTTATGGATTTGCTTCTAATCCCAGAAAACAAGATTAAAACTGTGGAAGACAGAGAAACTCTTTCGTTAGGCGACAAAACTTTAGAGTTTATCCACGTTCCTTGGGTTCACTGGCCAGAAACAATGGTCACGTATCTGCAGGAAGACAATATACTTTTCAGCTGCGACTGGTTTGGCTCTCACCTTGCGACTTCCGACTTGTATGTGACTGATGAAGCAACGGTTTACGAGGCTGCCAAGAGATATTATGCGGAAATCATGATGCCTTTCAGGTTAACAATTCAGAGAAACATGGAGAAAATAAAGGATTTACAAATAGATATAATTGCCACTAGTCATGGACCAATCTATGATAAGCCCAATTTCATCCTAGAAGCCTACAGAGACTGGGTTTTCGCTCCACCGAAGAACATTGTCGTCTTGCCATACATTTCAATGCATGGCAGCACAAGGGCTATGGTGAACTACTTCGTAAGCGCTTTGGCGAAAAGGGGCATAACTGTGAAGCAATTCAACCTTGCAAGAACGGACATCGGCAAGCTTGCCATGGCGCTTGTAGACGCAGCCACAATCGTCATAGGCGCACCTACGGTTTTAGTCGGTCCCCATCCAAACGTTGTTTACGCGGTTTATCTTGCCAACGCTTTGCGTCCAAAATTGAAGTTTGCCTCAATAATTGGCTCTTACGGATGGGGCAGCAAAATGGTGGAAGAAATCACAAAAATGCTTTCAAATTTGAACGTTGAATTGCTTAAACCAGTAGTGGCTAAAGGATTTCCAAAAGAAGAAGACTTCAAAGCCTTAGATAGGCTTGCAGACGAAATCTTAAACAAACACAAAGAAAACAACCTTCTCTGAAGGAGAAAACATGCCGAAAATCCTGGTCCTCTATTATAGCCGAACGGGAAACACGCAGAAAATTGCTGAAGCAGTGGCGGAAGGCGCCAAAACAATCCCAAACGTTGAAGTTGAACTAAAATATCACATAACACCCGAAGAGCTAGCCGGCTTCGACGCCATTGCAGTTGGAATTCCAACCTATCACCATGACATGACAGTTGACATGAAAAAACTTTTCGAAGAAGCCGCTGCAAAAAACATCAAATTAAAAAACAAAATCGGAGCAGCCTTCGGCTCTTATGGATGGAGCGGAGAAGCGCCCAAACTTGTTTTAGAAATCATGAAAAACAAATTTGAAATGCGCACAATAGAACCTCCGCTTCTAATCAAATATGCACCCGACCAGACAGGGCTGGAAAAAAGCAGAGAATTTGGAAGAAAAATCGCCGAAAACCTTATGATTCAAACTTAGCATTTTAAAGGAAGGAGGAAACATTTTGAGCTCCAAAAACCAATTAATAAATTTTCTACAAGACCAAATTAAAATTGAAAACAAAATTGTGGCATCCATGGACGAAGCCTTAGTTGAAATAAAAAACCAAGCTGTCAGAGGAGTTTTGAAAGGCATTTCCCTAGACTCGGTGAAACATGCAGAAATGTATGCTTCAGCAATCACTTTGCTAACCGAAGTTCCTTCAGCCCTTTCGCAAGAACATTTGGACAAACAAAAAGCACTCTTGGAAAAACACATACGCATAGAAGCCGAACTCATAGAAAAAATTAGCAAAGTAATACCAACCCTAAAAGACGAGAAGGTAAAACTCCTTTTAGAAGCAATCTTATCCGACGAGAAGAGGCATCATGAACTCCTAAGAATGGTCTTAGAAATCCTAGTAAAAGGAGAAACCATAACCGAAACAGACTGGTGGGACATCCTCTGGAAAAACGTGCCCTTCCACGGCGCCCCTGGAGGATAAACTAGCAGCAGTATAAACTTGAAATACAGAGACTCTGGTTTTTCTACCCTTTACTGCTGCGTTGACGGTTCGGCGCTTTTAACCTTCTTAACTGGGGTTTTCTTTGCAACGACGAAGAAAAGAATGCTTGCTATGAGACATGCATACCAGCCTACATCGGGAAAAACACTTAGAGGCGTTGACCACTTTGAGGCATACGAGTTGAACTTTAAAATTTCCGCCATGAACACTATTACTCCTACGAGAGAGGTTATTCCGAAATACCTTGCTATATTCCTGATAACTTTTGCTTCTCTTTCTAGGTAGGTTTCGTCAATTTTAACAAGGAACCGACTCAAAAAGAGCATGCATCCCAATATCAATGATGTTAAGGCAAATATGAAAACTAAATTTAACCAAGTGATGTCAATTCCGAAGAAAAT
>JAWCNH010000120.1:0-3570 GCA_038848765.1 Bathyarchaeia archaeon | reverse complement strand
CCTACGCCATGCTCAGAAGAACGCAGCAAATACCAATAGACAAGCAAAGTCTTACCAGTCAGCTCCGACTCTATAACTGCAAGCTCAGAAGACATTTAACAAAACACCATCCCAAAATAATTCATATCAATTAATAATATTTAAGACCTAACACATTTACAACAAAAACTGCTCCTCTTTTTTAACAATTTTTGAGGGGACGCCCTTAAACAATGTTTTGAACATTTCCGGATGCTCAGTGTGGACTGGTATAAGCTTCTTGGGCTTTATGATGTTAACTATTTCTCTCAAGTCTTTTGGTGGGCAGTGTCCAGAAGCGTGTATTTGATGAAACCTTAAGCCAAAATGCTTTAGCCAGTTATGCATGACCTCTGACGCTATGTCTTCTTCGCTGAAGGGTTCACTCATGGAATAAATGAAGTCTCCACCTCGGGAAGGCTTCACGTCAATAAGCTCGGTGAAAGCAACCAAATCAAGATTAAAAATGACCTTAGACTGGTTTTCTTGAACATATTGGAAACTTTCAGCTTTCTCAAGGAAAGGTCTCTCCCACAAATAATAGTCTGATTCAACAAACTCGCCAGTCCTTTTCCTTTTCTTGTAAAACAATACGGAATCATCTTTCATAACGTCTGGAATCTCCAGTTTAGGGTCATCTTTCAACTTGCTCAGCAAATACGCCAATTTTAAGGGAACCACAAGTTTTCTGTCATTGTTTTTTGCAACTTGATAGAAGGTTTTAAAACGGTCAATGTCCCGACTGTAAAAGGCGACGATGACAAGCTTCGAAGCTTTACGCACGACTTTGTTGCTTTTCTCCTTAACATCCCTTTCAGAATGTATCGGCCTCTTTTCTTCTGGGCTTACCCTTGTGCCTTCGGAAATCATTACGGCTGGATTCGCCTCAGAAGCTTTCATGGCGAATTCACGGGTCATATGCGCCATTGGACCATGAAGCCTCAAGTCGCCGGTATACACGATTGAGCCTTGCGACGTGTGGATGATGAAGCCGTATGCTCCCGGAATGGAATGGTCAACATGTATGGGTTCAACTTCTACTGGTGGTATGCTTATTTTTTCGCCTGTTCGAAACATGTGAAACTTGTGTTCGCCAAGGTTTATTCGGCAAGACTCTTGCATGGCGTCAAGAATTGTTTTTGTGCATTCGCCACAGTAAACTGGAATTTCTTCATGAATGAAAGACAAGTAGCCTACGTGGTCCATGTGGGCGTGAGAAAGAACCACGGCGTTTATTGACGGCTCTGCAGGTTTAATTGTCGTATTTTTTATCATGTCTTTTGCGTAAAGTCCCTCAATTCGAGGCAATAAGCCGAATTCAAGATAGTCTCCAGCGCCGTTAACTGGTCTTGGAGCCAGATAGCCGCAAAAATACTGGGATTCGCTTGCGAAGGACATTCCAAAGTCAAGGAATATTTTGACGTCTCTGTCTTCCAGAAGAATTTTGTTTCCGCCAATCTCGTTTGTTCCGCCATAAAAGGTTAACGCCGTCCTTGCCTTAACCATAACTATCATTCCCTTCCAAGCTGTTTGCACAGGTTTGAAATGGCTAAGAGAATGTGTGGCGGCGTGAAAATGCTGAAAACCTTTGTGTATTTTGCTGAACCAGCCTCCTTAACGGTTTTTCTGTTTCCTCCAGCGTTTAGATAGCCTTCAATGAAAGCTTTTGTTATGGCTTCCGAAACACTGGTGGAAGACAATAATGAAGCATAATGCCCAGCATAGTATAGGAATTCAGCGATGTCCCATGCTTGGTTTCCATTTCTTGTTGCTTGCTCATGGTCCAAGAAGCATATTGCACCCGTTTTTTGCACAACAATGTTTTCTGGTTTGCAGTCGCCTAAAGCCACTCCCAAACTGTGAACCTTAGCAATTTCTTCACCAGTCTTCCTTATCAAATCAAGCTTCGCCGCTGTATTTTCGTTTGGCGCAGCAATTATTTGTTTAATAATTTCCGCCATGTTTTCTCCTTGAACGTATTCTTGGAAGATTAAGCGTTCTTGCGGGCTAACGTGAAGAATTTTTGGCACACAGACCCTGTTGTTCTGTAAAAACTGGTTTATAGCGTATTCCTTTTCTAAACGAGTTCGCCCCAAAACCGCAAAAGTTTTGGCTCCCAAAGTCCAAAGCGCAAGGGGAAACCATTTAAAATCAAGCCAATCTTTAAACTTTTTCACCACAACCTTCTGTTCCACATGGTTTCTTCTTATGGTTAAAAGATAAACCGAGTTTAAGACGCCGCCCAACTCTTCCATCTCAATTTCTAAACCTTCTTGGCAACCCATCAATTTTTTAGCGAAATCTTCTATGCCCGTTTTATTTGTGAAAGGAACTAGCCCATGAGAAGTGGGTATCAAAAAGTATTTTTCGGGCTTTTCCAATTCGAGAGCTAACTCTTCCTCAGATTTTTTTCTGCGATGCCACTGAAAAAATATTGACTGATCGTATGTAAAAAGATTTGTTGTCTTTGGAAGCACGTTGAAAATGTAGAGTAAAGCTGCCTTTTGGATGGAGCGGAAAATTGGCGGCATTCTAAGCTTTCGCTTTTTCACTTTGCTAATGAACTCCGGTGAAATCCTAACATAACCATCAAAGAAGACGACACGTTTTTCGCTTGCCAACTCACGTAAAGCTTCATAATAACCCTTCATGATTCTTTCAACATTCGTCTTCTTCAAGTCCCTTCTTAACATGTTCAAGAAACTATAAGTGATCGGCGGAAAAACCCGTGCCCTACGCATCATAACTTCATACATAAAATACTCTGGCTTAATCAAAAGCTCATGAGACAATTCTGGATATTCCAAAACAATGTTTTCCAAAAGCTCGCAAACAATCCGCTTTTTTACCTTCACTTCTTGGCTCCAAAAATATTCTTCGTTAACAAGCGGTTCATAAGGAACCGTAAGCGCTTCAGCCACAAACTCGCCAAGCCACCCACGCTCAATGTCCCTCTCGAAAACCCACCTGTCCACTGCAACAACCAACAGATTAGTCCCATTCAAACTCTTAAACTGACTCATCAACCTGGGCGGATAGCCTTCAAGCACCAACAAAACATTCACATCACCATTTCTGCTTTGGTAACCACAGACAAGGGAGCCATAAAAACAAGCAGCAAAAATACCACGGGAACCAGCAACCTGCCTACAAACGTTAACTGCAACTTCTCTCAAGTCCTCTAAAGCCCGGAAAGCCATCCCGTGTTTACTCATAGACTCAACAGCATCCGTTATCTAGTTAATTCTTAGTTTCTTTTAAAGTTACCATAAAATTTCAGAAGCAGTTCAAGGATTCATAAAAGTTCATTTTTCTTTTTTATATTAATTATTTTTAAAATATAAAAAGTAGGAATTTAGTTTACTATGGAGGGGGAGGTGGGGGTGAAGGCGACGGTTGTGTTGTAGGTGTTTTTATAGAGAAGAATCCCACTGCGGCTAGTATCCAACCCATGAACAAACAGATGACACCTAACAATACCATAGTCAAAATAGCACCCAAAAGCAATATCAATCCAGCAGTGTCAAACATTTTCTCCCCAGATTTTGCCGA
>JAWCNH010000119.1:0-3672 GCA_038848765.1 Bathyarchaeia archaeon | reverse complement strand
AACCTCTCTCCACAAAATAATTTCACGGCGTAAGTTATAAGTGTTCATGTTAGGAATCCATGGAACACGTAGAGTTTTATTAGGAAGCTTTATATGTGATAGAATCATTAATTCAAAAGCATGGCTAAAGAAAGAATGATTGAACTCTTGTTCGAGCTTTTAAAGAATTCTAAAAGAAGCGACAGAGAACTGTCAAAAATTCTCAAGGTTTCCCAACCAACAATCACAAGGACAAGAAGGAAACTGGAAAAAACAGGCTACATAAAAGAATACACGGTTATACCAGATTTTGCGAAACTAGGCTTTGAACTAATAGCCTTCATTTTCACAAATATAGCAGTATACAATCCAAAAACGGGAATCACGGACACGGAAGGCGCCAAAAAATGTTTGGATTGGCTGGAAAAAAACCCAAATGTTGTTTTCTGCGCAGAAGGAGACGGATTGAAAGGAAAAAACTGCATGATAGTGTCCCTTCACAGAAGCTTCACGGAATTTACAAATTTCGTCACAGATTTCCGAGCAAAATGGTCTGGACAAGTTTTAGACATTGAAAGCTTCCTTGTAAGCCTAAAAACTGGAATGGCAAAATGCTTCACCTTTAAACACATACCAAAAATTCCATGAAGAGAATTAAGGCTCAAATTTGAAAAGATGCTTTGTTTTTTCGAATATTCTCCTTAACTCTCCAACTGGATTTGGATGGTCATCAACACGCAAGTCAAGAAACGGACGAGTGCCCTGCCAATTCCTATTCACAACTTTGATGGCTGCTGAAGACCTTCCCCTTTTGTCTCCTCCAGCCTTTTCGCCAGCTTCTAAAGCTTTCATCAAACGTTCAGCTAAATCGCCAGTTGTGTTTTCAAAAGCTGAAGCCATGGCTTCAATAACTTGGCTTCCTACAAGCATGTTTCCAGCCGCAACATAATTTTCACCCATCTTGTGTCCCTTCCAGCCTATGGTTTCGTTTCCGGTAAACGCAGCGGTTTTCCCATGCCTATCTATGATAATTACTTGTCTCGTCTCCCTTTCCTCGTCTTCTCTCAGCATGGCTTCAAGCGCTGTTTTTGGAGAAAAACCCATCTTTAAAAGCTTCAACCCCTTAACGCCATAAAAAACGTTAGTGTTTCCTTGAGTGGCGATGGCGCCTGCATCCAAGTCTACGTGAGGAACAACGCTGCCCACTGCTGGAACAGCGGTTGAAACACATACGCCTAAAGCCAATGTTTTTGGGCACCTAGCAACCATGGAAAACGTCATTTCCCAACACTCCAACTAGCCTTTCTAAACATTTTTCCACGAAAATTCTTTTTTGCAACATAGAAAACTGCGCCAATAAAAAGCCCAGCAATTCCCATAATCCACGCTTGAGGGGATACGAAGAGAATAAAAACCAACAATGCAGAACACGTAGCCACGCCTAGAACAGAAACAATAGGAGGATACATTTTTTCCCTCTTTTCTAGCCGTAAAGCTGAGACATTCGCGAGACTGTAATAGAAAAGAAGCGCAAAAGTACTTATGGCTACAACCTTTGTGAGGTCTATGAACAAGGCGAACATCATCATTAAGACGCCTGCAATCCAAACTGAACAGTAAGGCGTGTTATATTTTGAATGAAGCTTCCCAAAAACTTTCGGAAGGTCTTCCCTTCTAGCCATGGCGTAGGCTAGGCGAGAAACCCCTAAAATAGAGGTAAGCAAAACACTTGCAGTAGCTAATAATCCGCCAGCAGAAACCATGTAAACCGCCGTGGGGTTACCAACGACGCTTATGGCTTCTGATAAAGGCGAATTCGAACCAGAAAGCCTCTCGGCCCCCACAAGTCCAATGGCTACGACTCCAACAAGCACATAAAAAACAGTGGACACGAGTAAAGAAATCAGCATAGCCTTGGGGACATTACGTTTAGCATCCTTAACCTCTTCTGCGACGACGGCAACTCGCGCAAAGCCTCCATAAGCAAAGAAAATATAGCAGGCACCATAAAGCACTCCAACTTCGGATGGAATAAATGGAGAAAAATGAGCCAAATCCATGTGTCCCAAACCGAAAAATGAAAAGAAACCCAAAATAAACAATTTAGCTGCCACAAGAACGTTGTTTACCAGGGCTGATTGGCGAATGCCAAAAAAGTTAATTGCAGTGAAAATCAAACAAAGAAGGGCTGCTGTCCATTTTGCGTTTAAATTTGGAAATAAAGCTGTAAAATAATACGCAAATCCAAGCGAAACCGCTGCGCCTGTGAAAGTGTTTGAAAGCATCCACATCCAACCAGTCAAAAAACCAGCAAAAGGGGAGATCAGCTGATAGGCATACTCATAAATGCTTCCTTCCTTAGGCTGCCAAGCAGCCAGCTCTACGAAGCTTAACGCAGTAAACAAGGCTATGGCGGCTGCAAGAATCATAGAAAAAATTAAGGCTGGACCAGCAAAACCAGCAGCAATGCCCGTGACAACAAATATTCCAGCGCCAATGATAGCGCCTATGCTAATGGCTGTAGCGTCAAACAAGCCCAAAGTAGGCTTAAGTTTCGGTTGCATTTTTCCTCCTCGTTTAGAAACATGTTTAAGCCTAACTGAACATTTAAACTTGCTTTAACCTTCATAGCAACAATTCTTTTATTCTAAAAGAGGGGAGAATAGTTATTTGGTTGTGGAAGATGGCGGCTGAAAAGAAGAAGAAATACTATTATTACAAGAAGAAGGAGAAGAAGGCGGAAGAGGTTAAAAAGAAGAAGTAGATTCGGGCTTCAGAAACTTTGGCAGGCATCGCTTGTCGGTGATTGGGTCAAAGTTTGGCAACTCGCTTTCAGTTATGGGTAATACTATTCTTGAGACCATTCCGTGCAAGCTGTAGGGCAGACGGATTAGTCGCATTCCACCGCTTGTAACCCAATCGTCCATGAGAAAGCCTTCCGCCTTCAATTTTTTGGCTAACTCTCTTCTTCTCCGCCTATTCCAGCCTAACGTTTCCTCGTCCAAAACGTGAATGTGGAATCCCCTGCCAGAATAAACTATGCGTAAATCAGAAAACTGTTTTTTCAGTCGTTCATAAAGTTTGGCAGTTTCTTCCTTCACCATTTTAAGCTCTATTTCGCAAAAGCTGAGTCCTTGATGTCTTTGCATTTTGTCTTCTAAGGTGCCATGGATTGGGCATGTTAGGTTTTCTGGGTCCAAGTCAAAGGCTAATTCTTGCCCAAGAATTTCACCGTTTACGTCGTAAAGGTTCCTGTCGTAATAGACGGATTCTGGTAGAAACTCTAGAATCTGCTTCTTTAAATCCGTTAGGCTTTTGTATTTGTCGATTATAATTGTTGTTTCAGCGTCTTCAGCGTATTCCTTGCGGAAAATATGCGTATGCCTTCCCATAATTACTGCAAAGGCGAGTCGCCCAAAGGCTTCTAGAGGCTTCAACCATTGTTTTACAAGTTTCAAACTGAATTCTTCTCGATAAAAAATTGCACGCTCTTCTAGGCTTGTGTAACGCATGCCCTTTGGCAAAACATAACCACTCATGGCTGACACTTCAACTGCAACTATGCATCTACAAAAATAAAAGCATCTAAAACCTCTAGAGTTTTGTTCATCATTGAGAATTTTTTTGTTCAACAATTATAGCAGAGCCTACTGCTGATCTAAGGGTTGCATTGTATTTTTAGGTCTAGACCTT
>JAWCNH010000118.1:0-3701 GCA_038848765.1 Bathyarchaeia archaeon | reverse complement strand
CGCCCCTCTAGAATTTCTGCCCTTACTAAATCCTTACACTTTCTTTATAACGTTGCCAGCCCTCGCAACGATACTTTTTGGAAGGTATCCGCACGCCTACGTTATCGGGTATCAATATTCCTATGCAGTAATTCCCTTCCTTTTCGTGTCCGCAATCTATGGGCTTCAGAGACTAAAATTGAATGAGAAAACTTTGAAAAGATTCTTTGGCTCAATGCTATGTATCGGGATAATTTTTATGTTATTTTTTAGTTTAACGCCTCTAGGTGTTTTGAGGGCGGTCACATCTTACACTGGTGAATATAGAAGTTTTCCAGAGGTAACTTTTCATGAAAAAGCTCTCTACAAAATATTGGCACTTATTCCAGGAAATGAATCTGTGTCAACCCAAAACAACATTTTCCCTCATCTATCTCATAGGTTCAACGTATATTTAGGTTACAAAGAAGATGTCAGCTACATTTTGTTTGACAGGAAACGTGAAGACCCAAGTTTTCCCTTTAGCAGTCTAGAAAACATCCTAGATACGTATGGATTGGTCGCCAGCATAGACCAAATCCTATTATACAAGAGAGGATATACAGGTGAACCCATGAACATAACCGTAGATTCCTAATAATTTTAGTATTGTGGCATTGTTGCTTCTGTTTTGTCGGCTAGAAATTGTATTGCTTGAAGCAGATTCTTTGACACGCCGATGAGGCACACTGCGATTATCATGACTAAAAACGCTCTTAAATCGATTAGGAAATGGACTGTTTGCATTTCGCCTGAAAGTATGCCTCCGCTTAGGGCGTAAAGAAAGTATGAAAGCGTGAAAAGGCTCTTTCCGACGTTGAAGGCGTGTTGAAAAATTGTTCCAGAAGTTAGTGCGCTTGCTATAGTGAAGAAAATGTAGACGGCGAGGAAGGTGTCGATTAATTCTTTAAAAATTGAAAGCGAACCTTCCAAAGGAGGCATGAAAGAAAGGAAAATGAAATAGGCTACAATTAGGATTAAAGCTTGAAGTGTCGCCTTCAAGATTCTCGGCGCTATTTTGGCAAAAAAGGAAAGCGGTTGAGTCTTGTTTTCTGTTTCAGTCAAAGGGAATCACCAACGGTCCAAAACTGAATGTGGAAGTTTCAAAGTAAACCCATATTTCGCCTTTTTCTGTGAATTTTGCTGCGTCAACGGTTAACTCAATCTGGTCTTGGAAAAGGCTATGAGATGTCACATTTAATGTCTTTGTAGCGTTTCCCACCAGCTGTTTTTGCTCGTTGAAGATTTGTATGTGCATTGTGCCGTTAATGTTGAAGTAGGGTGAGTGGTTTTCGAAACTTACCGTTACAATTGTTTTTGGGGTAGGCGTTGTTGAAGGTTGAAAAATAGGCTTTGTCACGTTGAAGTTGTAGAGGGGTGCGCCCCACTCCAATGTCTGGTTTGTTGAAAGTTGAATTGGAACCGTGTGCGCAAGTGTTAGCTTAAAGATTTGCGTAAAATTTAGCAGCGTGTCGTTGAAAAGGAGATTTTGACTCTTGGCTATCATGTCATTTATGTTTAAGGTTATGTTATGAAAAACCGTTGTCCCAGTCCCATAAGGAATGAAGTCCACAGTTGTGGAAGCCCATGCCAAGGACGATGCGTTCTCATCAGTGAGCTTTGTGGTTACATTTAAGGCAGTTATGTCATAAAAACCTGTGTTGTTGATGTGGAGAGGTATGGAAATCGTTAAAATGTCGTCTGCAACATTTATTTGTGGCTCGCCAATTTTCATGCGAATGTTCATGGCGGAGTAGACAAGGGTTATGGCGAAGGCTAAGATTATTATCCAAAATATGGTGGTTGCTATGCTCAGCGCCCTTAAGGCAATTTTCATCAGCGTTTCCCTTTTGAAGTTTTATGGAACAATTTCCTGCTCTTCTGGTAGTATGACTTGAACTTCTTCTTGCGGCTGTGGCTGCGACTGCGGCTCTTTAGTCTCTGGCTCAAGCGGTGCCGGTTTTGGAGGCTGCTGCTCTGGCTTCGCTTCCTCTTGCGACGGCTTTTCCGCTTCTTTCGCTTCTGGTTTTGTTTCGCTTGGCTTCACTTGGATTTCAGCCTCCTCTTCCTTCTTCTTTTCTTCTGTTTTTTCTTCTTTTAACGGCTTTTGCGGTTCAGTTTTCGCCTTTTTCATTTCCTTAGGCTTCGCTTTAGGCATTTCCTGTTTCACTTGCGCCTTAACTTCTTGTTTCGCTGCTTCTGGTTTCGGTGGTTCTTTGGGTTTTATTTCAGCTTTTTCTTCTGGCTTTGCCTCTGTTTTTGGATGGGTAATGAGTGGTATGCCTCTTAATGTGAGCATTGAGCCTATCCAAGCCATGATTCCGAGATACATTATGCGTATGCATGTGACTATTAGAGGCGCCAAGGCTTCGCCGAAAACCGCTACAATGTCTGAGGAGCCAGCTAAGAGGCTTAAAGGTTCTTGTAGGAATAGGTAGGCGTTGTAGAAAGTGAAGGCTAACAATGCTACGCCGATGAACAAAACAATGATTCCAATGGTTGCTGTTTGATTAATCTTCATTCTTTCAACCTCTGTTAGAAGGCTTTAGGCGATGAAATATTAAATCTTCTGTAGCACTAAAACTGATTTATACTCCATAAACTACACAGCGCCCTTCGCTTTTAAACTTCGCACTATCACTGAAGCCTCTCGAGCCGTTTTCCCGCTTGCAACCTTTTTTGCCTTATTTATGTGAATTTTTGTTTCGCAGTATGGGCAGATTTTGGTTTTCTGACCAGCTCTTGCTAATAAAAGTCTTCCACAATTGTAGCACACGATTACCCAAAACATTGATGCTTTCCTCTTTTAATGAAAACCTTTTATCTCTTCTTTGTCTTAACATTTTAGGCGATGGAAAACAGATGGGCGCCTCTGAAGCTTCCGATCCCTTCCTTGAAGCTGTTATAAAGTATTTCAAAAAGAAAGGCTACAAGATAGAGAGAAACGTAACCCTAGACGGCTACTCTGGGCTGTCGCACACTTTTGATTTGGTGATTAAACGAGGTCAAGAACAACGCCTAGTCTGGGTGAGAGACTGGAAGCGAACGATTGGCGTTAATATGATAATAAACTTGGACAAGGCTTCGGAAGATGTTGGGTTGCGTAATCCCATTATGGTTTCAGACAAATTCAGCGGACACGTGAAAGCCTATGCGAACCGCCGTGGAATCACTTTGATACCTAAACGCCAAATCCTCAGCGCCATAGAATAGAAACGTTTCAAAATTCTTTCAAAAACTCTTCTAGGCGGTTTTCCTTTTCCAATTCGCCAAGCCAGTCCACAATGCCCAATCTGCATTTGCGTTTATCCTTCAAAACCGAAACAATTTCTTCCACAACATCTTCAGCCCCTTTCCCGCTTACATCAACTTCACAAACCTTTTCTTCGCCGCAAACCTTTATGGCATCGTGCAGGCAGACGTCTAAAATTTCAGCAGCCAAATTTTCCCAAAGCTTTCTCCCTTGAAAGCCTCTCCCTTCTAAGATTTTCTTTAACTCTTCTGGCCTTTTTCTCAAAACAAACACGAAGGAAATATATTTAGGAGGCACAACATCCACGGCATAATGCCCATCAATCACTATGTGCCCTTCTCTTTCTTCTATCATTTTTTTGATATGCCTGGCAACTTTAGACGTATCCACAATAAGCGATTTCCTTTCCTCGTCGAAGCTTTCAGCCAAT
>JAWCNH010000117.1:0-3703 GCA_038848765.1 Bathyarchaeia archaeon | reverse complement strand
TACCTATTTTTTCAAACACGTTTATGGCAAAGTCCAAGTCTTCCTTCGTAAGCGCTGCATTCATTATTGTTCTTATTCTTGCCTTATCCCTTGCCACCATAGGGTATACTATGGGCAAAGCAAAGATTTTCTCTTCGAATAGTCTGGCGCTGAATTTTTTGGCTAAACCACTTTCACCCACAATTATTGGCGTGATTGGTGTTTGACTGTTTCCAATGTCGAATCCTAAATCTTTCATGGCTTTTTTGAAGTATCTCGTATGGTTCCAAAGAGTTTGCACATGCTGAGGCTCCTGCTCCAACACATCTATAGCCGCTATGCATGCTGCAGCAACAGCCGGAGGGTGCGAACCGCTCAGCAACCAAGTTCTTGACTTGTTGTAGGCGAAATTGATTAAATCTTGTGTGCCGCTGACGTGACCGCCAACAACGCCGAAAGCCTTGGAAAATGTGCCCATTTCCACATGAACCATTTCACGGTTGAGTTTAAAGTGAGAAACAATGCCTCTGCCACCTTCGCCTAAAACGCCCTCTCCATGCGCATCATCAACGTAAACCATAGCTCCATGTTCGTAGCCTAACTTTGCAATCTGGTCTAAGGGGGCGATGTCGCCATCCATTGAAAAGACGCCGTCAGTGCAAATCAGAATTCTTCGGTAGGGCGGCTGATGCTTCTCCGCTTCGTCCAAAACTCTTGCCAAGTCTTCCATGTCGCAGTGCTTGTAAATCGCCCTTTCCGCATGAGAAAGCCTTACGCCGTCTATGATGCTGCCGTGGTTAAGTTCATCACTTATTATTAAGTCTCCTTTCCCAGCCAACTGAGGAATTAAGCCTGCATTTGCAGCAAAACCTGTTTGATAGACTAGGGAGGCTTCTGCACGTTTGAATTTTGCTAATCTTTTTTCTAGCTCTACATGCAAGTCCATGTTACCAGCGATGGGACGAACCGAGCCAGAACCAGCGCCGTGGGTTTGTATGGCTTTTATTGCGGCTTCCTTAAGTCTTGGGTGGTTACTTAAGCCTAAATAATTGTTAGAGCAAAACATGAGCACCCTTTTGCCGTCAACTGTGCACCATGGGGTGCTCGGTCCCTGCAGAACCCGCAGTTTCCAGTCCAGCTCGTTTTTAACAAGTTCCTCATATTCTTCGCGGAGGAAGGATGTTGGGTTTCTTTTCATCTGGTTTCCCTCATGATTAATGTTTTAACCCTTTCTTAACTTTTGCTTTCACCATTTCGGTTCAAGAACAACTTTCGCAGCTTGCTTGCTATGTAGTAGTTCTATTCCTTTTGCTATGTCTCTCATGGGCACTTTGTGGGTTATTATTGACGCCATTTTGTTTCGGAATTCCATGTTGGAAAGTAAGCCTTTAACTTGATACCATGTTTGAAACATTCTTCTCCCAGAAATGCCATACACAGTGGCAGCCTTAAACACGACTGCGTTGTTTAAATCAACTTCCAAGGGTTTTTCGAACAGCCCAAGCAAAGAGACACGTCCGCCTGGGGTCAGCATTTCAAAAGCTTGTCGAAAGGCTGTTGGGTCGCCAGACATTTCGAGGGCTACGTCGACGCCGTTTCCATCAGTTGCGTCTCGTATGATTTTTACAATGTTTTCTCCATGTTCACGGGCGCTTAGAACCATGTCGGCGCCCATTTTTTTAGCCAGTTCCATTCGTGTCTTGTTTACTCCGCCTGCTGTGGCGAAAATTTTTGCTGCGCCTAATGTTTTTACTACGGCGATAGCCATTAACCCTATTGGTCCGCAGCCTAAGACTGCTACGTTTTTGCCTGCGATGTCTTCAATGTGGTCTTTTGGCAGGACTGATTGGACTGCGTTGCCTAGCGGTTCTTGTATGGAAGCTATTGCGGGGTCGAGTTGTGGGTCGTTTTTCCATGCGTTTCTTTCGGGTAAGGCTACATATTCTGCGAAGACGCCGTCCCTGTCTACGCCTAATATTTCCATGTTTCTGCAGACATGCATGCGGTCGGTTTGGCACTGATAACACGTGCCGTCTACGATGTGGGTTTCTGCTGAGACGAAGTCGCCAACTTTAACTTTTGTCACTTTCTTGCCTACTTCTACGACTTCGCCGCAAAATTCGTGACCAAAAATTAGCGGTATTTTCTTTACTCTTTGCTGAGCCCATTCGTTCCAATCCCAAATATGAACGTCTGTGCCGCATATCGAGGCTGCCTTAACCTTAACGAGAACTTCCATGTCACCAATTTTCGGCGTATTCACTTCAGAAACTTCTGCTCCGCGTCCACGAGTCTTTTTAACGATTGCGTACATGCTTTCACGCAAGCTAAGATGAGTAGAATTTTAACCCTAAAGGATAAGACCTATCTTAACCTTTCGTTATTCTATGAGGAACGAGTGGGAAAAGGCTTTGAAGTTGGGTTTTATCGTGAATCCCATCGCTGGTATGGGCGGAAGAGTTGGGCTAAAAGGAACCGACGGAGTTTCAGAAGCTGCAGAAAAAATGGGCGCCGAGCCAGTTGCGCCTTTAAGGGCGGTGGAGTTTCTTCGAAAACTGAAAGAACTTGAACTTAATTCTAAAATTCAAATTTACACTTGCCCAGGCATTATGGGAGAAGTTGAAGCCAAAACCGCAAAAGTAAAAGTTGAAGTTCTCCCAATGCAGGTTAAGGCGAAGACCACAGCTGAAGATACGAAGCTTGCGGTTAGGTTGTTGGCTGCGTTAAGTGTTGAGTTGATTGTTTTTGTTGGCGGAGACGGCACGGCAAGAGATATTTTAGATGCGTTGCGTGGCTTAAAAGAGATACCGGTTTTAGGCGTGCCTTCTGGCGTCAAAATGTACAGCGGAATCTTCGCTGTAAATCCAGCCGATGCTGCAGACGTAGTTTCCGCTTTTATACAGAAGACTGCGCAGATGGCTGATTTTGAAATTATGGATGCTGACGAAGCTGCGATACGCAATGACAGATTCGCGGTTAAATTGTATGGGTTCTTGAAAGGACCCTTTGTTCCCATGCTTATTCAAGGCAGCAAGCAGATTAGTCCAGAAACTGTTGATGAACATGAAAACCAGATGGCCGCTGCAAAGTTTGTTGTAGAAGGAATGAGTCCGAAGGGCACGTATATTCTTGGTCCAGGCACTACGGTCAAGTGCGTGGCTGATTTGTTAGGAGTTGAGAAAACTGTTTTGGGCGTGGATATTTATCGGAACGGCAGCGTCGTGAAGGACGTGAATGAGAAGCGGATTTTTGAAGAAGTGAAAGATTGGGAGAACGTTTGGATTGTGGTTTCCCCTATTGGGCGTCAAGGAATGCTTTTCGGTCGGGGCAACCAGCAAATCAGTCCCGAAGTCATTAAGCATGTTGGGAGAAACAAAATTATTGTGTTGGCGACGAAGAGTAAACTTCGAGACATTGAAGGTGGAGTTCTAAGAGTAGACACGGGTGATGCAGAAGCGGATAATCTTCTTAGGGGTTATATTAAGGTGGCAATAGACTACAAAGAATGGAGACTAATGCAAATAATTTAATTTGTTTGTTTTCTTATGATGAGTGTTTTGCCCTTTATTTCAATTTCGACTTTTTCTCCTTCTTTGAAGGGGAATGTTCCATCTCTAGCGACTTCTGTGGGGATATAAATAAAAAATCGGTCATAAGATTTCTTTCCAGTTTTAGTGCGTCTATTTATGAACGTTCCTATGCCTTTTCGCATTTTTGTATCCTT
>JAWCNH010000116.1:0-3713 GCA_038848765.1 Bathyarchaeia archaeon | reverse complement strand
TTCAGGATATTCAAGGGCTTCTGCGCCTAGCAATCTGATGAGATCATCAAGTTTTTGCGGATTTTCCGCATCGTCAACACGCTTCATTGTGCTTGGTCTCAGTATATGACAGCCATAATGCGACACAAACTTCAAGCCCGTTAAAGGTTTCCTAACAGAATTTTTTATAACGTCTCCTTTTATCATGTCATGTAAAAAGTCGACTACATGCCAGAGTTGAATTTTTCCTTTATATTCTAAACCTTCTTCTCTCAGCAAAGCCTCTATTTTTGCACGAAGCTTCTCGTCTTTACCCAAAAAGTGTTTCGCTTCTGAGAGAGAAAGGTGGCAACCGTTACACACAACAAGAAGATTATCCAAACCTGTTTTTTCAGCTATAGCTAAGTTCCTAGCGGACAAGTAAAGAGAAGCAAAACTGTTTACGCTTCTAACAGGTGTGCCACAGCAAGAAACATTTTCCAAATCATAGAGGTCTACTCCAATTTTTGGCAAAACTTCCCTCACAGACATTTCATAGCCATACTGAATTGTTGGGACAACACAGCCAAAGTAAACAGCCACTTTCAACTATGCCACTTCCTTAGGTTGTCTCTAAAGCTTTCATAAAGGCAGATTTGAACCGTTCATCTACTTCCCGCATTTTTGGCAGTCCAAGTTTTTCCCTTGTCACTTTCTCCAGTTTCCGTGTCACGGTTTCTTGAGGCTTCTGAATAAAACCCGTTTCAAGAACCATGCTTACAGATTGCAGATAGCTTTCAGGCGCCTTTGCTTCAAGTTCTATGGTTAAGTTTCGTAACGCAAAAATCAAATCCACCGGCGCAACTTCTTGTGGACACCTTTCCTTGCATTTTAGGCATGTGGCGCAAGTCCACAAGATGCCAGAGTTAATTATTTCTTCTATGAATCCCATTTTTACTAGGCTTACGATTTCATGAGGTTTCAGCTCTAGCATTTTCATGGCTGGGCATCCGCTTGTGCAGCGTAAGCATTGAAAACAGTTGTAGGGTTTCTGCTCTCCGATTTTGGCTAAAGTTTTCATGCGAAGCTTCATATCAGGCTTTTTCGAAGTCATCAGATCTGTTAGGCTCATACCCCCACATGTGAATAACTAAACTTATAGGTGTTATTGTTATACTTGATTTTCTAACGAAGTGGCTGGTATGCGATGTCGCAGAAACATTCAGTCTTAATGATTGGCGCCGGATTAGCTGGGCTTCGCTGTTCCCTCGACTTGGCAACCATGGGATTTGACGTTTTATTAGTTGAACGTGAATCAAGAATTGGCGGCCATGCTTCACTGTTGTCTTTTGTTTCTCCAACCTTGGAAGGGGCTGAGGCTTTAATGAAACCCTTGGTTGAGAATGTGATTCAGCATCAAAGCATCAAAATTTTTTCCTATTCTGAAATTGAAGAGGTTAGCGGTTTCTTGGGCAGTTTTAAAGTAACAGTTTTGGAGAAACCAAGATTTGTTGACGTAGAAAAGTGCACTTGCTGTGGCGAATGCGAAAAAGTATGCCCAGTCAACGTTTCGAGAAACTATGAAAGAGATTTTGGGACACGTAAAGCCATATACTTGCCCTCTCCAAACCCGATGCCACAGAAATTTTTGATTGATAAGGAAAACTGCCTCTACTTTAAAGATGGTTCATGCACTGTATGCAAAGACATTTGCCCAGTAAATGCGATTAATTTTGAGCAAGAAGCTAGAACCCAAGAATTGAATGTAGGCGCAATTGTTGTTGCAACTGGCTTTAAACCCTACGACGCAAAAAGGAAAGGACAGTACAAGTATGGCGTTTACCCCAACGTCTTAACGGGCTTAGAATTTGAGCGTCTTTGCAGTCCAAACGGACCAACAAAAGGAAAGATTGTGAGAATCGATAATGGAGAAGAACCCAAAAGCGTCGCTTTTCTTCTTTGTGTTGGGTCTAGGGAAGAGAGAAACAATAGATATTGTTGTCGAGTGGGCTGCAATAACGCCTTGAAACATGCTTACTTGTTGAAGCGACAATACAGCGAGCTTGTTGACGCCTATCTTTGTTACACTGATATTCGAGCCGTTGGGAAAGGAGCGGAAGAATTTTATCAAACAGTTAGAGCATCTAATGTGTTGCTGATCCACGGCGAACCCTCAGAGATACGGCAACTTCCAGACAAAACATTAACCTTGGACGTTTACGACCAAGCCACATCAAAACTACTCTCCATAACAGCAGACATGGTTGTTTTGGAAACAGGGCTTGTGCCAGAAACAAGCCTATATGAAAAACTGAAGATTCCAATTGACGCAGAAAAATTTTTCAAAGAGAAACATCCAAAACTCGCAACAAACGAAACACCCATCGAAGGAATATTTTTGGCAGGCGCAGTGCAACAGCCCATGAACATTGAAGAAACATTGGCACACGCTTCCGCCGCTGCTCTGAAAGTAGCAGTTTCACTATAGAAGCATGTTTAAATTGAGATAGTATAGTGAACCAAAAGCTGTAAATGTAAGGTGACCAATTTGAGAGTTATGATTCCAATTAATGCGCCGCAAATAGATGAAAGAGAGATTGAGGCTGTTGTCAAAGTTTTGAAAAGCGGAGTTTTAACGGGTCGAGTGGAAGGCGGACCCATGGTTAGAAAGTTTGAAAGTGAATTTTCAAAGTTTGTTAGGGCTAAATACGCAGTCGCCGTGAACAGCGGAACCGCCGCCCTTCACCTTTCCCTTTTAGCAGCGAACGTGGGTTTTGGCGATGAAGTTATTGTTCCAAGCTTTACATTCATTGCAACGGCTGAAGTTGTTGCCCTTGTGGGCGCCAAACCAGTGTTTGTTGACATAAATCCGGAGACTTACAACATTGACCCAGAAAAAATCGAAGAGGCAATAACAAGTAAAACTAAAGCTTTGATAGCAGTGGACTTGTATGGTTTACCAGCTGACATGAAGCCCATAAGCGAAATAGCTTTAAAACATGGCTTAATCCTCATAGAAGACGCAGCCCAAGCACACGGCGCCTTATACAAGGGTAAGCCTCCTGGAAGCTATGCGGACATTACTTGTTGGAGTTTCTACGCCAGCAAAAACATGACAACAGGCGAGGGCGGCATGTTAACCACAAACAATGCTGAATATGCTGACAAACTTCGTTGCATGAGGGCGCATGGAGAGAAAGAAGAATACATGTCAAGCATGATTGGACACAATTACCGCATGCCCGAAATGGAGGCAGCTATTGGATACATACAGCTAAGCAAACTTGCAACTTTTCTGGAGAAAAGAAGAAGAAACGCGGAGGAATTAACAAAAAATTTGAGCGAAACAGAGAAGCTGCAGTTGCCAATGGAGCCTAAAGGTTTCAAGAGCAGCTGGTATCTTTACACGGTTAGGCTGAAAAACGCAGAAGCTTCAAAAAGAAACACTTTGGTGGAAAAGCTGAGAAAAAGGGGCGTGGGAGCCGCTGTTTATTATCACACACCGATACATCTTATGCCCTATTATCGACAATTCGGAGCCTATAGCCTCCCAGAAACAGAAAAGGCTTCGCAACAAGTTTTTTCATTACCTATTCACCCCGGAGTGACTTTAGAGCAAATAGGTTATATTTCTCGATGTGTGTTGCAACTCATTAAATAGGAAATTTGTGGAGAGGAGAGTGTTGAGGGCTGGAGGGAAAAGAAGCTTGTCGCCCTCAACTTTTGTTTGAGGAGAGGTTTCAAGAGTAGAAATG
>JAWCNH010000115.1:0-3735 GCA_038848765.1 Bathyarchaeia archaeon | reverse complement strand
TCCGCTTCAGCTTTCGCCAAAGTTATTTGTCTTTCATATTCGAACATAGCCTGTATTTTCGCTTGTTCTGCCGCCAACTTCTTTTCTATGGCGCTTACGAATTCCAAAGATGGGTCTATGTCCCTAAGGTCTACAACTATGTCTTGTATTACCATGTTTATTGTTTCATCTTCCAGCAACCCTTCTTTTATGGCTTGGGACAATGCGTTTGCAATTACTTCTCGGTTTTCAATGACTTGTATGGCTGTGTAATGCGAAATCGTGTCTCTCACTTCTTCCCGTATGATGGAGTTGATGGCAATGTCCTTCCAATTCAAATTTGGATACTTCAAGTAAAGCGCCTTTAACCCGTTAGGATTGAGAGACCATCTTACCAAAATGTCAACTTCAATTTCCAACCCATCCTTCGATAATGTCTTTATGGCAGGGTAATCGCCTCTATCAGCTTCAACCCATCTGCCGCTTGCATCTTGCTTCCATTCTGTCCACATGCTAACGCTATCAGTCGCATAGTATATTTTGACAATGTATTGCTGCCCTATCATACGTTTAAACCCGTCAACATAAAAGCCTGCGACTGGTCCAAGAATTGGCTCGCTGACTTTTTCTTCCCCACTTTTGGTGGCGTCAACTATCAAGATTGCTTCGCCCTGTTTTATGGTAACCCAAGAGTTTGCCGCCCAAATGCCACCTATCAAAGCGAACATGAGCAATATGATTATTATGCCAATGGCTAATGCAAGTTTCGGTCCACCGCTTATTCTTTTCATGCTAAATCACCTCCTTTTAGTTTCAATTACAATGGCGACTATCCAGACGGCGACAGCCACTGTTACTATGGCTAAATCATCAAAAAAGGTGAAAGGCAATCCATCAATGGGCGCCATCAAATAGATAAGGGCAAAAATTAGAAACAGTATTGACGCTTTTAACTTCCAACTCATGGCATATTTTGAACTTTCCATTTGTTCTCCCTTTCTAGCGTGCTGTTAAGGAAACCTATAATATGTTATGGGCATAGGAATGCGTATTTGAGTATTACTGCTAAAATTCAGACGCTAGGTGGTCTAGTTAAATCCTTTTTGAGGCGAATCCCGTGCACGCCTTTACGGTAAAAATTTTTTAGTTCCTCAATCTCTCGGTAGCCTTGTTTTTCGTAAAGTTGTCGTGCTGCCAAGTTGTCCATTCTTACTTCTAGAAAGCAAGCCTTCACGCCCTTTTCTCGGAAAATCTTTTCCAATTCTCTTAGAAGTTTTAAGCCTACACCTTTTCTGCGGTGTTTTATTGCAACGTCCAATGTGAAGATGTGACCAACTGTTTCATCATATATAATGCCTATAATGAAGCCTAAAATTTCGTTGTTTTCTTTCGCAACCAAGCTAACGCTGTTTGGCGATAGTAGGAGAGAGGCGATTTGCCCCTTAGAGAAAGCCTCGAAGGTGAAGCATTCCTTTTCTATGGTGTAGAGTTTTTCTAAATCTTCTATTGTTGCTTGCTTTACTTGAAGAGGCATCGTCCTAACCCGTTGTTGCGTTTTGAGTTGGCGTTGTTTTCGCCGTTAAGGTTAAAACGAAAGGATTTGAATTAAACTTTTGCTTATATATGGCTAAAATGGTTGGCAAAATGTTTTTCTCGCCAAAATATAAAAGATGAGTTTCGCATGTTCTTTTACAGTCTGAAGAGCCAAAATTTTTCACCGGAATCGTTGCGTCTACGATTTGTTTTAGGCTCTGATTTAATAGGCATTCTTGTTTTTCAAGTGTTTGTATAGCCACAACAGAAACCACTGTGACGTTTTTGTTGGCTAAAAGAAAATCTATGTGCCAACGTTTCCTTTTCTTAAGCCTTCTTAAATGCCTAGCAACACGTTTCGGCAAGCATGTAGCCGTTTTGCCCAACGCTGAGCCAGTGTAGGCGTAATAGCCTTTTTTGAATGTGCATACGCCCAATTTGCCCACTTTAAGGCGTATGGGCTTAGACACGTGTAGAATCAAAGTGTAAACGCCTTTTTGAGGAAAATTTTTCAAAGGCTCATAATCTGCCATGTCTCACTCTTTTGGTGGATGGGAATAATATGTTTTTGGGGCGTATACGAGGAGGGGGATTGTAACCTTGAACTCTATGAATTTTAAGTTTCAGCTGAAAACATTTGATTTTTCAATAAACGTTTATAGTTAGGCTTTGCGGAAGCTCCTAACTTTGGCAACAGAACCAGCTGTGAAAGCATGTTTTTCAACGTATACGCCCCAATGTAACAGTTTTCTTGTTTCGGTTAAAAAATTTTTTATCACGCAAGAATATTTCTACATATTATGTTTTATAATTTACATTTCCGAAGGATTATTCACCCTCTTCTCTAGACCCCCTTAATATATAGGCTGTAGGCATACTGCCAGTCGCAAAGAAATCCGTTAAGAGACACTAACAGAATATGCTATTGGATTTTATGATTTCAATTAAATGGGGGGCTTTTTAGGTTTTATTCCCATTCACCTTGTTCCTGTTTTGTTTAAGTTTGATGGAGGCAAAAGTTGCACTTGTGATTAGGAGTAAAATGCTAATTGAGAAAAAGACACCCGTATATTGTAGATTTGTTGCAAGTATCAAACCGCTGATTATAGGTCCGACGGTTTGCCCAACATCCATTATTGTGTCGAGGAATCCCATGGATGTTCCAACAAGTTCTTTGGGTGTTAGTTCGCTTATTAAGGCTGGTGTAGAGGCCGTTACGGTTGCTAAGCCGAATCCATAAACCATAGCCAGTAAAAGGAGAACGTAAAAGTTGGCAGTGAAGAGCACTGCAAACAAGGGTACCGCCGAAACCATGCAGCCTAACACTATTGGAATTCGTCTTCCAATCTTGTCAGAGATTCTTCCCATATAAGGTCTTGCGAAAATTGCAACAACAATTATGCTTGTGAGTATTATTCCTGTAGAAAACTTGTCTAAACCAGCAACTTCTGGCAGATAACCGGCCAAAAAGAATTCTGCGGTGCCATAAGCGTAGTATAGGCTTGCTTGGACGAAGCTGACTAACAGCACTCCGCGATTATGAAGGATAATGCGCCACCCATGAAACAGCCTTTTAACAGTTTCTCCCGCGCCAAATTGCCCTTTGGTTAATAACTGCTCTCCTCCCCTCAAGAATGAAAGGGACACAACCAGCGCGACTACACCTGCAACAGCCACAGATAAGTAAAGCGTGTGAAAATTGTCTGCGGTTGCGAAAAGTATGTAGCCGCCTAAAGTAGGGGCTATAACTCTTCCAACATATGTTGCTGAATGAAAAAGTGAAATTCGTTCTCCACGCTTAGTGGGAAATAATTCAGCTATTGAAGCCTCGGCGACTGGCACAAAAATTGCAGTTGCAAATCCATGGTAAAATCTAACGAGGATAAGCTGCCACCAAACAGTTATCAGTAGATAAAGAAATGGGGCAGAAGCAAAGACGAAACCAGCAATTAACAAGAATTTCTTTCTTCCAAAAATGTCAGAAAGCGACGCAGCAGGTAAACTAACAAGAATCCCAGGAATCGTGGATGCAGAAGCTACAACCCCGGTCCAGTCGGCCGGCGTTCCAAGACTAAGCGAGAAAGGCTTCAAAACGGGACTCTTAGACATTGTTGAGCTTAGGATGGCAAAGAAACCCATGACACAAAGAGTCCAAAATGTGCTGCTTACAACATTCTTCCGCTGATAAGTCATAGCGAAGCCATCATTTATGGGTGGTATAAA
>JAWCNH010000114.1:0-3748 GCA_038848765.1 Bathyarchaeia archaeon | reverse complement strand
ATTTTAGGTTCTATTCTTTCCGGTTATCTTTACTTGACGACTGGAGAGAAAATTTACTTGGATGTAAGTAAGATTTTGCCAACATGGAGCGCCACAAACTTTCCTTCCTTTGTTACTGCTGAATTAATCACAAGCGCAAGCACTCCGCTCCAACCCATTTTAGCCGGTGATGTTCAGCTTGCCACAGCAATCATAGCAATTTACTCTATAGCTTCGATAGTTATCGCTTATGTTAAATTCTTAAAATCAGACGTAACAAAGAGAACTGGCTAAAAACGGGTTTTAAACTCTGCTTTTCTTTGAAAGCATGAATAACGGTGTTAAAAGAAGCGACATAAAGCCTAATACCGCAAAGTAGTTCGCATAATTGTTTGCGGTTATGAAGAGGTAGGTTGGGATTAGATTGAGTATTCTGCCAATCATGAAGCCAACTTCCATCATCACTAAAATGCTGGCGTGATATTCTCGACTGAAAGAGTCGCCGTAATGGGCAAACCAAGACAAAGCGAAGGCGCTTGCGAAACCTGAAAGCAGCGAAAGCAATATTATTTCCGTCATGTTTGAAGCTGCGGGAAGGGCAAAATACCAGATGGCATAAAGAATGGAGCTTACAATTGCGAATTCGACACGCATCATTTTGATGTCAGAGACTTTGCCTATCAACACGTTAGCGAAAACAATTATCAAAGAGCTTGCAGAAGTCACCAAACCTACGTTAAGTACTGTGGAAGAAACCGTTAGGACATAAAGCGGATAAGCCAGCCAATATGATTCTGAAAAACCCCAAAGGACAAAGGTTGCCATAAAAATTATGAACAACCTATTTTTTGGCAAAGAAAAACTTTGGGCTTCTGGCTTGAAACGAATCAACAATGAAAAAATAAAGGAAGCCAAAAACAAAACTATGGAAGCCACAAAAAGAACGGTGAAGCCGAAACGTTCAATAATGAAGCCGCCAACAGTTGGGCTAATTATGCCAGTCACGCCTGGAATGGCAACGGATAAGAGGCTTATAAGGAAAGCCCGTTCTTTTGCTTCGGTTAATCTGAACTGAAGCAAATTGAAGCTTGGCCAAAAGGTTGCTATGCTTAAGCCGTAAGCCAGCCCTAAAAGCACTGGATTTTTGACGTAGATTAAAGCAATGTAAAACAGCATGGTTAAGATAATGCCTAAACTGATTATTCTTTCAAAATGCCTCGTAATCTCTACTAAAAGTCTGGGCAGTAAGCCTATGACAAGAAAAGTGAAGAGGAGAATTACTATGATTTCTGGGATAGGCATGCCTGACTCTTTAAAATAGATTGGTAGAAAGGTTAGAGACATATTGCTAGTGAAAAAGAAAAGGGATGTCGTAACGGCTAAAATTTTGGTCGAATAGCTTTCAGCCACGATTTTTTATGTCTCCAAATTTCTATAACACTTTAAACCTTATTAAAGCCCATGTGAAATCCATGTCAAAGAGGGACAATTATGTTCGAAGAGTGGGGACTGCTGGGAAACGCTGTAATTCTCGTCGCCTCCCTGCTTGCCTTAGACAAAGCCAGCGATTTAGCAATTACAAATTCTATTAAAGTTGCAGACATAACTGGTTTCGGAAAAACAACAATAGGGTTTATCCTAGTCGCCTTTTCTACGTCTTTACCAGAGCTTTTTGTCGCATTTTTCTCTGTAATACAATCAGAAAACATAGGCATATCTATTGGAAACGTTTTAGGCTCAAACATTGTGAACATTTGCCTAATATTGGGCATCTGCTTTCTCTTAATCACTTGGAAACGCCCAAACAGAACCTATTTTATTCCAAGCATAGCCAAAGAAGAAGTTGGAAGCCTCTATTTCGGCCTTTTCATAGCGTCAATTATTCCCCTTGCTTTACTTTATATCGGTTATGCAAGTCGGTTTGTAGGGATAATATTGTTAGCAATTTTCGTGTTTTACCTCTATCAGCTTTCGAAAATAAGAATTATAAAGGAAGAAAGCGCCATAGGGGAAGAAAGACAAAAACTCCGCAAATACACGTATTTGACTTTTTTGGGTGCTTTAGGAGTAATAGCCGCATCATACTTCATAGTTGATTCTGCCTCCTATATAGCTCTGGAGATAGGTGTTCCACGCGTAGTTATCGGAGCTACCGTTGTCGCTTTTGGCACAAGTGTTCCAGAATTGGCAACAAGCATCGACGCAACAAGAAAGGGACATTTAGAACTTGCTTTGGGCAATATCGTTGGAAGCTGCTTCATAAACATAACATGCATTTTAGGAGTTACGCTTATCGCTTCGCCTTTAAGGATTAGTATGGCTGCTTTTTCAGACCTTGTCATATTCTCATTAATAACAAATCTTTTCCTCTGGTATTTCCTATCTAGCGAAAAGATAAGCTGGCGAGAAGCCGCGGTCTTGCTTTTCATTTACTCCCTATTTCTAACAACCAGTTTCGGGGGACGGGGCTGAATAAAAGAGTCGCAAACAACTTATATCATTACTTCCTTAAAATGGATGGAGAGACAAAATTGGCTAAAAGGCGACGCAAAAAAGAGAAAAAGCAAATTGAGATTCGCCAAATGACTCTAGAAGACCTTTCTCAAGTTTGGCATTTAGGCGAAAAAATTTTCACGCCTTCAAGCTTACAATTCACTTACAGAACATGGAACATTGATGAGCTGCTCTCATTTTTTAGCAGTGACCCGGAACTCTGCCTAGTCGCAGAAGACATAAACTCTAAGAGAATTGTCGGCTTCGCCTTGGGGACAATTCTAAAACGCCCATACAGCCCATGGACATACGGCTATTTTGTTTGGGCAGGCACACAGAAAAGGCTGCAGAAAAGAGGGGTTGGGCGAAGGCTCTATAAGGAATTGGAGAAACGCATGAGAGAAAAAGGCGCCCGCATAGCAATAGTAGACGTGGAAAGCAACAATCAAGCTGGAATAAACTTCATCAAAAAACTGGGATTCAAAGAAGGACAAACCTACATTTGGTATTCGAAAAACTTGGAACAAGAGGATTAAAGATGAAGCACCCATCCTTCTACCTAGAATGGTACAATAAAGTGCCAGAAGTCAAACATGATTTCCGTTCAAGCGGCATAAACAATTTCAAATATGAGCTAAACCTTGGCGAAATAAACTTAAGCATCAACTATGCCCATGGCAATTTAGAAACCAGAAAAACCATAGCCCAAAGATACAATGTACGAATGGAAAACATTTTCCTTTCAACCGAAGGCGCATCTGGTCAAAACCTACGAATAATCAAATGTTTAGCTGAGAAAAACAGAAAGAAAAATGAGGCAATAGTTGAATACCCAACCTACGAGCCTCTCTTGAGGCAAGTTCAAGAACATTTTCCGCGTGTCAAACGGTTGGAAAGAAAGGAAAACGAAGCCTACAGGCTTGACGCTGATAGACTACGGAAAATTGTTTCGGAAAAAACAGCTTTACTCTTAATAACAAATTCCCATGCGCCAAGCGGAGCAATAGCTGATAAAAGTGAACTGCAAGAAATTATGCATGTCACAAGGGAACACGACATTTACGTTTTATGCGACGAAATATATGCTGAATTTAACAGAGAAGCCGTGCCCACCCTATTTTCCATAGACAAAGAATTAGGCATAGTTACAACAAGCTTTTCAAAAGCCTACGGGCTTGGCGGCTTAAAACTTGGCATAGCCATAGCTGAAGAAAAATTGGTAAACGAATTCTATAACGATTTAACAAGCACGGTTGGAAACAGCTCGAACATAGTA
>JAWCNH010000113.1:0-3766 GCA_038848765.1 Bathyarchaeia archaeon | reverse complement strand
ATTCTTTCTTATGGCGCCGAAGGGACAAACAACAGCGCATACGTTGCAGCCCACGCAGAGATTTTCGTCAACAACCGCCTTATCAGCTTCGCATAAGTCTAGGCTTGCGAGACATTCTGCGCATGGTCCACAGCCGAGGCATCGAAACGCTTCAAATGTGGCTTTTTCCTTTATTTTTTTCAAGTATTCCCTTGCTTCGTCAAAGCCTAAGTGTGGCTTCTCTATCGGAGGCTCGTATCTACGTTCCTTCTTTGTCAGATGAGCCCAATTTTTAACCCAAGTAGTTTCCTCAATTTTTTCTTCTCTGCCCTTCCGCAAGTCTTGTCCCCTTAAGTAAAGGTGAATAGAAAGCGCTGCTTTCTTCCCCGCGCCAACAGCTTCAATTATGCTTGCTGGTCCAGTGGCTATGTCGCCTCCGGCAAAAACGCCGGGAATCTTGGTTTCTAACGTGACTGGGTCAACTTGCATGGATGGAGTTTTTGCTTCTTTATCCAAAAGTTCTGGCGGAATTGACTCTGCCTCTGCAATTTGCCCTAAAGCTGGAATAACAAAGTTTACCTCGTATTGATGCTCAGAGAAGCTTATTGGAATTGGTCTTCTTCGGCCGCTTGCGTCAGGCTCGCCAAGCCGCATTCTTAAGCATTCAACAGCCTTCACCTTGCCGTTTTCGCCTATGATTTGTTTTGGCGCAACCAAGAAATGAAACTTCACTCCGTCTTTTTCAGCCAATTCCACTTCATGAGGCAAAGCAGGCATCTCTTCCCGTGAACGCCTATAGAGAATTAAAACTTCTTTTGCGCCAAGCTTTTTGGCGGTTCTCGCAGCGTCTATGGCGCTGTTTCCACCGCCTATAACTGCAACTTTTTCCCCGACGTCAACGTGTTTTCCAATGATTACGGCCTTCAAAAAGTCAACAGCGTTCATTACGCCTTCTAAATCTTCGCCGGGAACATTCAACTTCATGCCCAACTGTGTCCCAATTGCTATGAAAATTGCTTTGTAGCCGTCCTCACGCAAACTTTGAAGGGTTATGTCTTTCCCGAATTTTACGCCTGTTTTAATTTCCACGCCTAAATCTTTTATGTAGGCTATTTCATTTGCCACAACAAATTTTTCTAGACGAAACTCTGGTATGCAATAACGCATCATGCCCCCGGGCTCTGGCATGCTTTCGAAAACTGTTACTGGATAGCCAAGTTTTGCCAACTCATACGCTGCGGTTAAGCCAGCTGGTCCAGCGCCTATGATGGCGACTTTTTCTTCATATTTTTTTGGCATTGGTTCTGGCTGAACTGGTCCTTGTTCTCTTTCAATGTCTGCGACCAATCTTTTTAAGGCACGTATGGCAACTGCTTGGTCAACGTTTGTTCTCGCACATGCGTCTTCGCAGGGGCTGAAGCAAACTCTTCCGCAGATAGCGGGAAAAGGCATGTCTTTTCTTATGATTTCAACGGCTTCTTGGAATTTTCCTCTTTGAAGAAGGGAAACATATCCTTGAACGTTGACGCTGGCTGGGCATGCTGCACGGCAAGGCGGCAATTTTCTCGTTTGGGTGTTTGTTGTCATTTTAAACCACGTTTTAGAATATATTTGATTCTAGCCTTGCATATTAATCCATCTAAGTTATAAATAGCGTAAATTTGACATGTTGAGTTTGCAAAATTCTATACAAAAGGAAAGAAAGAGGGATTATTCACGCAGTCTACCTTCAAGCTTGCTTACCCATCTGTTGTATTCTCGTGCACCCAGCAGGCTTTTGAGTTCTTGTTCTAGGACTAGAGAGTTCTTAGGTTTGATTTCAACAATCCATCCCTTGTTGTATGGGTCCTCGTTTATCAAATGTGGTTCGTTGTTTAGGTTTTCGTTAACCTTAACTATTTTGCCGCTGACTGGAGCGTAAAGGTCGAACATGAACATCCATGTTTCTGCAACGCCGAAAGGTTCCATCTTGTTTATTTCTTTTCCAACAGGCTCAGTTAAGACACGGGCTATTCCTTTCAAGTGTCTTTGTGCATAGTCTGAGACGCCGACTCGTATGTTTCCTTCAGGCGTTATTTGAGCCCAAGTGTGCTTTGGTGTGTAGAGCATTTGTTCTGGGATGGTTAGGAGTTCTTTGCGTTTTTCGATGGCTATTCCCTCTGCACGCATTAAGTCTTCTAGGCGTAGGCGGATGGCTTCTGATATGAATTCGGATAGGCTTCTGTAGCGACCCGTTTTGATCGCTTCTTCTATTTGCTTTATTAATTCTTGCCTTATGCTTACGGTTTTCCATTCAGACATTTCTTATCACCTCCTTTTACTTCTGAGTGATATATAGCACAAAAAGGAAATATATACTTAATGTATATTTTTTATATAATAATAAATACTATAATATTTTCGTTTAGCTATTTCGTCTTAACCCGACCGAAATTCAACAGATTCCACAAACGCTCATGCAAATAATAAATGATAGTTTTTAATACAAGCTCCAGAAAGCCAACACTGCCGCTTATGACGATATTTCCCGTGAAAGCCAAAACAAGCAGTATCGTCGTCAAGGTTGCAACTATACGCCAAGAAATCGCTTTCATCACACTTCTTACATGCGTTTCCATAAGCAAGAATCCCTTCGCCGCCTGCCTTCTATATTAGAGACTCATGCTTTTTAACACTTCTATACAACTAGGCGAAATATTCGTAACGTATATAAAACAAGTAATAATAGTAAATACTATTAAAGCGGTGGTTTCTTGGAAAGCAGAAAAGTTCAAAAAGTCGGATACTCGACGGTGACCGTTTCCTTGCCTAGAAAATGGGTGCAACAAAACAACATAAAGCCAGGAGACATGGTGTTTCTCCTTTTTGAAAGAGACGGCACATTAAAAATTGCGCCAAGCCAAGTAGCGCAAAGAGAAGAAGCCGAAGAATACGTAATAAACGCAGATGCATGCGACGAGAAAGGCATGCTTGAAAGAATAATTGTTGGCAGCTATATACTTGGGCGTGATGTTATAAGGATAACTTCTTCAAACAGAATAGGGAAGGCGCATGTTGACGAGGTTCGAAGGATTGTTCGCAAACTAATTGGCTTAGGCATTCTTGAAGAGACGCCTAAAAACATTCTTTTGCAATGTTCCCTTGACCCAACAAAGTTTAAACTTGACATGCTGATTAGGCGGTTGTCTTTGATTGCTTCCACAATCTTAGCTGAAACCATGCAAGCCTTCCTTGAAAAGAACAAGTCTCTGGCAGAAGAGGCAATCAAACGTGAAGACGAAGCCGACACAATCTACTATTTAGCCGTTCGCCTACTCCTTTCGGCGCAATTAAACCGTGAAATTGCTGAGCAAATAGGACTTCCAGATCCCCTTCATATTCCAGCAGCCCGTTTAATACTGCAATATTTAGAATTAATCGCGGATTATTCAGAAGATATAGCCAAAAAAATCGTTGAACTGGAAATCCGCAGAGACAAACTAGCCAAGGCTGCCATCGAAAAAATATACCACCTAAGCGAGCTATCGCAAACAATTTTCCAAAAAGCCCTAGAATGCATTTTCACACGAGACCTAAAAGTTGCCAACGGAGTTCTAGAACTCAGAAACGTGCTTGAAATGGAATCTGAAAACCTTATGCGAGAACTCCCTGAAATCCCGTTCTTAAGGGCTATTGTTTCCTGCCTAAACAAAATTGCAGACTTGGGCGCAACAATGGCTGACATAGCAATAAACAGAGCCTTAGAAGACCCAAGTGAATATGCAAAGGGTGTTGTCCAAACAGTAAA
>JAWCNH010000112.1:0-3785 GCA_038848765.1 Bathyarchaeia archaeon | reverse complement strand
AACACATTAGACGAAATAGCCCTAAGAGAATGGCTAGTCAAAAACATAAAAGGAATCGGATACAAAGAAGCAAGCCACTTCCTAAGAAACATAGGCTTCACAAACCTAGCCATAATAGACTTCCACATACTAAACATCCTAACAAGGCACAAATTAATTAAAAAACCAAAAACACTCACAAGAAAAAACTACCTAGAAATCGAACAAACCCTAAAAAACATCGCAGAAAAACTGAACCTCACGTTGGCAGAGTTAGACTTATACCTATGGTACATAGAAACCAACAAAATATTGAAATAGCTTAGCCCTCGTCAATAAGCCTACTGTAACAAACGGAGCAAAACAAATGAGTAATGCTATAGAAATAGTCTGTGTTGGAAATGAGCTTTTGATTGGAAAAACCTTAAACACGAACGCTCAATGGCTAGCCAAAAGAATAACAACCATGGGCTTAAACGTTAAACGCATAACAACCATAGGCGACGACACAGATGAAATTTCCCAAGCGTTAAAAGAATGCCTAAAACGTAAACCAGCCTTCATAATAACCACGGGTGGGCTAGGACCAACCTTTGATGACAAAACACTGGAAGGCATAGCAAAAGCCCTAAACCGCAAACTGGAAACAAACCAGCAAGCCCTAAAAATGGTAGAGAAAAAGTATAGGCAATATCAAAAAGAGGGAAAAATCGAGAAAGTTGAATTAACTCCGCCAAGAATCAAAATGGCAACGCTTCCAGAAAACTCTCAACCCATAGAAAACCCAATTGGAACAGCGCCAGCGGTGCTAACAACACAAAACAACACAACCATAATTGCTTTGCCAGGCGTTCCATCAGAAATGAAAGCCATCTTCGAAGAATCCCTCATGCCGCTCTTAAGAAAAACTTTGGGCGACATGACCTTTTTCGAAACAAGCCTAGAAGTTTCCGGCATCATGGAGTCCGACATGGCGCCATTGATTGATAAAGTCATGCATGACAACCCCTACGTCTATGTGAAGTCTCATCCAAAAGGGGAAGAGAAAATTCCCCACATAGAACTTCACATCTCCACAACAGCCAAAAACACGCAAGAGGCGAAAGAACGCGTTAGCAAAACACTAATTCAAATTTCAGAAATGATTCAAGCAAAAGGCGGAAAAATCAAACCTACTAAAGCAAGGGCTTAGTCGAAAAGCATTTCAACTCTAAAATTAAGTTACCAACT
Organism: Bathyarchaeia archaeon; assembly: GCA_038848765.1. Lineage (GTDB taxonomy): Archaea > Thermoproteota > Bathyarchaeia > Bathyarchaeales > JAWCNH01 > JAWCNH01. The sequence continues at coordinate 2,576 of JAWCNH010000112.1, read as the reverse complement.
GGTTGCGATGAGGGCTGGGCTAGACGCTGAGTTGATGATTGAAAATCCGGGTTCCCGGAGCAACCATTAAGCAAATAAGCAAATATGGAAAATGGCTAGGCTTAGTGAAAGGCGAATGTTTATTGTCTTCATAATTGGAACGGCTGGCTCTGGAAAATCGTTGCTTACCGCTTCGTTCAGCGAGTGGCTAAGCTTGCAAAAGCAGGATGTTATGACTGTGAATTTGGACCCTGGCGTTTTAACCTTGCCCTACACGCCTGACCTTGACATTCGAGATTACATTGACATTGAAGAGATTATGAATCGTTACAAGCTTGGGCCCAATGGTGCTTTGATTGTGGCTGCTGACCTTATAGCTGATGAAATAGAAAATTTGAGAAACGAAATTGAAAGTTTCAATTCGGACATTGTTTTGGTTGATACGCCTGGGCAAATGGAGCTTTTCGCTTTTAGGGCTGCTGGCCCCTTCATTGCTGAAGAGCTGACTAAGGAGCCTAAGGCGATAGTTTATCTTTTTGACGCTGTCTTTTCGCTTAACCCTCTCAACTATGTTTCAAACATGTTTTTGGCTGCTGCTGTGCATCATCGCTTCTTGCTTCCTCAAGTTCACGTTTTGTCCAAGTGCGACTTGCTTCCTTGGCAAGACTTGAACCGTGTTGTTGACTGGTCAGCGGACCCAAACGCTCTGGAAACAGCCATCGAAGAAAAATTAAGCGGAACAAAACAGCTTCTTAGCCGTAACATGATGCGTGCCATTTATCAGCTTGGCTTACGCTTTCTGCTTATTCCCGTGTCTTCCAAGACAAATGATGGAATGATCAATTTGAACATGGCCTTGGAACGTGTCGTAAGTAAAGGCGACAAGTACACGTATTAGTCACAGTTTTCTGAAAGAAGCGTCCAGGCAGCTGCGAAAGCGCCATACTCCGCTTTTTCCGATGTTTCTGCGCTTCCAATTACTATCACGTCTTTTTCTTCTGGGCTTAACAATTTTTTAAGTTGTTTGTCGGTTAACGGGAAATCTTTCGCCAAGTCTTCGCTTATTTCTGGCATGCATAATTTGTTATTTTGGAAAACCAACGTAACTGCGCCCTTTGCCCCGACTTTTATGGCTGCGTCCCGCTGCTCTATCCCAACCCTTATTTTGTCCCCACAGCCTTTAACTAAAATCGCCACGTTATGGTTGGCAAGCGCCAAGTCGATGTTTTCCAAACGGGCTTTCCGTGGGAAAATGGAAAGAAACTCTTTCCACAGTTTTTCTCCTTCACTGGTTAAGAAGCAGCCTTCTTTTGAAACATCAACAAGCACCGCATCTTTCAACCGATTTATCAAAGTGCGAGTTGCGCCTTCGCCAATGTTTAAAACTTCTGAAAGCTTTCCTCGGCCGATAGGCTTGGCAGCCATCAACTCCAAAGCCTTAACAACATGAAAAACAGAAAAGGAAGGACTAGGACCAGCAGCCCTTTCACCAGTCAAGCCTTCTAAAACCTTCTTTACGCCCAAGGCTCTCACATAACAACATATCCAGCAAGTTGCTTTTTTGCTTTACCAACAAGCACGAACAGCCACGCAACGGAACGTTAAAATACAAACATAAACTTAAAGAAGCCAAAAATTATAATGTGAAACCGTGGGCCCGTAGCTCAGTAAGGATAGAGCACCGGGCTTTTAAGCAGAAGCCAAGAAACCCGGGGGTCCCGGGTTCAATTCCCGGCGGGCCCGCCATGCTGATGGAATCCACCTCGTGCGAACACGAGCAGAGGCGTTGACTGAGTGGGGCGAAAAAGGCAAGCTTAGAGAACAACAAGAAAGCTTGGAATATTGGAAAAACATTGAGAATTCCCTACCTTTTGTAGTTCGGGAAAAAGTCCTCAAGACGGTTTTGCTGCTGCAAGACCGTGTGGAGCGTGGACGATTAAAAGAAGCGACCGCTAGGGAGCGCCTGAAATATCTTTTGAGAATCGCCAAGCTTGTTCATGGAAACTTGGATGATGCGACGGCGACGGCGAAGGCTATCATGGAATTTAAAGGGCAACTTAGCAGTTTCATCGCTGCATGGAATTATTACCGCAAAGCAAACAACATTAAAGAGGAATTGGACGTTCATAGAGACAGACGCCGACCATTACCCATTTTGACGCCAGAACCCACGTTAATCGCTTCTTTGTCTGTTCCTAGGAAACTCAAATGGCAAGCCTATTTTAGGCTACGATACGAGACGGGAGCCAGACCTAGCGAACCCTTCACCATGCGCAAACAAGACATCAACTTTGATAGAGAGCTCGTCCGACTAGGAACGTTGAAAGGAAGCGGAGAAACCCTCGAAAGAGAACTACCCGTAAGCCCATTACTCATTGAGCAGCTGAGGACTCCGGCGACAAAAAGCCCACTGACTTCGTCTTCACTAAAACCTACGCTCCAAATAAGCCCCTAGAATACAGCGACGCAAAGGAACTTGCTCTTTTTCTTTTTGATTGGTCAAAAGAAATTTTCTCTGTCTAATCAAATCAGCAGTAGGCTTCGCCATTATTGAACAAAGAAATTTTGGCCTTGTTGAACAAATCAGCAAGGCGTCT
>JAWCNH010000111.1:0-3861 GCA_038848765.1 Bathyarchaeia archaeon | reverse complement strand
GCCCAATAGCCCACATCACAACTATCCAAATCATGTTAACAATCGGGTAAGCCAAGACAAACAAAATGTTCCGCGAATTTTCCTCTTCAGAAACTCCCGAAAAGGAAAGAAGAAAACTAGAGGTTAAGCCGACCATGTTGCCCATGGTCAAGAGAGCAAGCTTATGCCAAAGTCTACCTTTCAATGGGAAAAGCAGAAAGACAAAGAGAAAATCGAAAAGAAGCAAAGACGAGGCGGCACTCTCATTCTCAATTAACCTTAACAACCAAAAAGCGAGAAAAACAAGTAAGGCGAAGAAGCCTCCGATTAATACGTGTAGATAAAGTGGCTTCTCTCCAGAGGCTAGTGAGTTTAGTAGGCTTCTTGGCTTGTTCATTGATGGACAACTCTGCCATGAAAATTCTTCTATAATTTATTTCTAGAATATTCTACTTAGAAACTTTTAAAATTTTTGTAATTTTCTTTTATTTATGCCAATATTAACGATTGAAATAAGCTACTCCCATTATTCTCTACCAAAAGCTCGAAAGGATATGCCGTTGTTTTACGGCAGAAAAGATATTGATGGTTAAACTACTAGCTTCTAAACTTCTGAAGTCTTGTCAGCAGTTCTTTGTCTCCTTCATAGTCTCCTGCGCATGTTGCAATTACGCCATCAACCAAACCTTCAAGTTTGCCTGCAACTTCTTCGGCACGGTCCATGGCTGCCGTGACTGGCCAGCCTATCATTTTCACCATTTCAGCGTTTTTTGGCGTTCCTACGAGGAAGTATACGTATATGGGTTTGTTTAGGCGTTTACATTCTTTTGCAACTTGCTCCAATATTGGGAAGGTTTTGTCTTCAAGCCGCATGAAGAAGACGAAGTCCCATGGTTCTTTTGCGCGGGCGATTGTTTCTTCAACGGTTCGGCGCGCGGTGAGTAAGCATCCTAATTTAACGTTTTTTAGGCGTATTGTTGTGCGTAAAAAGTCTCGGGCTTCTTCGGAGGATTTCAACATTTTTATGGGTTCTCCGTATTTTGGAATGTCGCCCATAGTAAGCACAAGTCCATCAAGGGCTACTGCGTCTGCCGCCAAAGCTAAGCCTCCAACTTCGACTGGTCCCTTGTAATGGAGTATGAATATTGGTATCACTATTTTGTCTGGGTATTTGGCTTTAAGAACGCAGCCGACTGCCGTGCCGCTTGGCGCTGGCATTCCTGCAGCGCTGTCTGTTATGTTCCATCCATCCACCAAGTCTTTAACTTCTTCTGCAAGTTTGAGAAATTTACGTGTTGGAACAAACTCATGCAATATTTTCATTTAGATATCATCTCGCCTTTAAGAGAAGACTGTAAATATAATTTAAGATTTTTGGATTCACCCAATGCGGGTCTAGATTTTACTGTTCGTTATGCGCCCAACCAGATGTTTTTATAGGATTTATTTAATTTACTAACCTATGCAGTTGTCAGTTCCAGCCGAGTTACTACGCACTTTGAAAGCACAGAAATATCATCTTGTTGGTAGCCATTCCGCTGTTAAACGTTGCCGATGGCTTTACGAATCCCTTGTTCACAACAGACCATGTTACAAACAGAAGTTTTACGGTATAAAAAGCCACCAATGCATTCAAATGACTCCCACAGTTTTTAACTGCACCATGCAATGCCTTTTTTGTTGGAGAGCCCAAAGCGGAGACCTGGGACTCGAATGGAAAGAGTTAGCTTTGCCAAAATGGAACACGCCGGAAGAGATTGTTGAAGGCTGTATTGAAACTCAGCTTAAACTTGTGAGCGGATACAAGGGTAACCCCAAGACAAGCTTGGAAAAGTATATGGAAGCCTCAAAGCCTAGGCATGCCGCCATAAGCCTAACAGGTGAACCGACTCTTTATCCATTTCTGGACGACTTGATTGAACAGTTTCACAAGAGAGGGTTCACAACCTTCCTTGTTTCAAACGGAACAGTTCCAGAAGCTTTGTCAAAATTAGTGCACGAGCCAACTCAGCTTTACATTTCTGTTTGTGCGCCAAACAAGGAAATTTTTAAGGAAACATGCCGACCCCAAATTGTTGGTGCTTGGGAGAAACTTAACGAAACATTGGCTTTACTGCCAAGTTTTAAGTGTCCAACCGTTATTCGCATAACTTTGGCTCGAAACTTAAACCTGAAAAACCCGGAAGAATATGCCAAACTAATCATGAAGGCTAATCCGACGTATGTGGAGCCGAAAGCTTACATGCATGTTGGGTTTTCGAGGCTGCGTTTAGCGTTTGAAAACATGCCCACCCACAGGGAAATCCGTGACTTCGCCGTAAAACTTGGAGAAGAGATGGGATACAAAATTGTTGATGAAGCAACAGACAGCCGAGTTGTTCTGCTAAGTCGCCTAGAAAAACCATTAAAATTAGTTTCTTAAACCGATGCTTACGATTAGATTTTATGGTGGAAATGTATTGTGTGGCTTTAAAATCTTGATTAATTCTGCTCTTGGCTTATCAAAAATGATGATAAAGGTTATATAGAGTGCCTTTCAATAAGGCTTAAACTTTAAAATAAATCTAGAGGTGAATCAAACCATGGTCAACGAAGGAAGAGGAAGATTATTTAAAAGAAAAGACGGCAAGTTTCTCATTTACATCCCGAAAGATTTGGCTGAAGACAGCATGTTCCCATTCAAAAACGAAGACTCAGTCCTTGTTAAAGTCAGCTTTAAACTAGGCGACGACAAACTACTCATACAAAGATGGACACCGCCGCCAACTCAAATGCAAACACAAACAACAAGCTAAACTCTGCCTCAAGCAACCTAAAACGAAGCTTTTTTATTGTATATGTTTTCCGAAACATGCGTGCTTGGTGGAAACTTGCCGTTAAAATCCATTCTCGGCAAAGTGCAAAAAGAACTGAAAGAAAAAGAGGAAGTTCGCGAAGAAGTCCAAAAAATCATGCGAAGGGCAACTAGGCTTTCAAAACAAGCCATACTTCTAACGCATCAAGAAAACTATGCCAAAGCGCAAAAACTGCTTGACGAAGCAACCAACCTCTTCATTAGGCTTAACGAAATTTCCAAAACACATCCAGACTTAGTCTACACGGGCATGGTGGACGCTGCTTTTCAGGAATATGCGGAAGCCAACACGTTTCTGACACTAGTCAAAGAAGACAGGTTCGCTGACCCAACAGAGTTAAAAATTCCAACAATCTCCTACATGCTTGGACTGGCAGACGTTATAGGAGAGTTTAGGCGCAGAGCCTTAGACCTGCTTCGAAAAGGCGACATAAAAACAGCGGAAAAATGTTTGAACATTATGGAGCAAATTTACGTGGAACTAATGGCTATGGACGACGCCTACCTTCTCGTGCCAGGGCTCCGAAGAAAATGCGACGTCGCCAGACACATAATCGAAACAACAAGGGGCGACATCACCATAGAAACAAGAAGAACCACACTTGAAGAATCAATTAAGAGACTGGAGAAAACCCTAAAAAAGAAATGAAAGAAAAGGGCTAATCATTTTGGGTTAAGCTGAAGTTGCCAATCAAATTAAGCCAAAATTTTTCCATTGAAAAGGCGCACAAACTACAGTTAAGGCTTTCTGAAAAAGTAATAAAAAGGGATATGACTCCAAAAACTCTGCGCCTTATAGGAGGCGTAGACGTTGCCTATGCAAAAGGAAAATCAATAGGGTGCGCAGCCGTTTTAGACTTTAACTCTTTAGCCCTAATGGAGTTTCAAACAGCCCTTTGCGAAACAAAGTTTCCTTACATTCCAACTTTGCTCTCTTTCCGAGAAATCCCGCCAGCAATCCAGGCGCTAAAAAAACTGCAGCATCAACCAGACATCTTGCTTGTTGACGGACAGGGAATTATGCATCC
>JAWCNH010000110.1:0-3884 GCA_038848765.1 Bathyarchaeia archaeon | reverse complement strand
GAGCCGCATGCACAGCGTGGCTTAAGCCTATCCCAACTATGTCGCCGTCGCCGCCAAACACAACCACATTTAAGTCTGGGCGCATAACCTTTACGCCAGTTGCAACAGCTATGCTTCTTCCATGGGTTGTGTGAAGCGAATCCGCCAAAAAATGCGGCGAAGGAATCCAAGCAGAACAGCCGATGCCGCTGCAAAAAACAAATTTACTCAAATCCTTATAGCCCAAAGCGTGAACAGCCTTCAAGAAACAGTTAATCACAGTGAAGCAGCCGCAGCCGGGACAGAAAGGAAAAGGTATGTCTCTCAAATATTTTTTAACCGTGAATGTTTCGCTCAACATTTCGCCTCCTCAACGATTTTGTCAAGCAATTCTTCCGGAGTTATTAGTTCTCCCCCTCCAATCTTGTTTAAGCCCACAACCTTCGCCATGCCATTCGCAGCCCTTTGCACTTCATAGAAGATTTGTTTTAGGTTCATTTCAGGCACAATTATCGTTTTCGCATGCTTGGCAAGCGCGCCTACTGCATTTTCGGGGAAAGGCCAAAGGGTTTTAAGCCTAATGAAGCCGACGTTTATTTCTTTTTCTTTGGCTGCTTCAACGACTTCGTAGATTGCCCTAGAAGTGCATCCGTAAGAAATTATGCCTACTTCGCAGTTTTCTATGTTGTAGGCTTCGTAGTCTACGATTTGGTTTGCGTTGTTTTGTATTTTGCCTACAAGTCTTTCTACTAGTCGCCGGTGAACATGTGGATCTGCGGTGAAGCGTATCCCATACTCGTCATGGGTTGAACCTGTTACGACAACGTTGAATCCTTCGCCTACAGGGGGCATGGGCGGTATTTCTTCACCGCCAAAGAAGGCTTTGTCTCCAAGCTTAGGTTTTTTCCGGTTAAGTATTTCTATTTGTTCCATCGGCGGAATTATGATTTGTTCTCTCATGTGGGCTATGATTTCGTCTGCAAGCAAAACAACGGGTGTTCTATATTTTTCAGCTAGGTTGAAGGCTTTGACTGTTAAATCAAACATTTCTTGGACGCTGTTTGGCGAAAGCACTACTGAAGCATAGTCGCTATGCGTGCCCCATCTTGACTGCATAACATCGCCTTGACCACATTTGGTAGCTTGTCCAGTGCTTGGTCCAGCTCTTTGAACATTCACAACTACGCATGGAGTCTCCGTCATGAACGCGTAGCCGATGTTTTCCTGCATAAGGCTGAAGCCTGGACCCGAAGTGGCAGTCATAGCTTTTGCGCCAGTCCAGCTGGCGCCAATTACTGCGCCTAAAGACGCTATTTCGTCTTCCATTTGTATTGTTACGCCGCCAAACTGTGGCAGCCTATAAGCCATGTGTTCAAAAATTTCGCTTGCAGGCGTAATGGGATAACCAGCATAAAAGCGGCAGCCAGCCACTATCGCGCCTTCCACACAAGCTTCGCTTCCTTGCCAAAAATATTTTCCAGGCGACACAATCCTTGACAATCCCGTGTTTCTCCCCTTTTATGTTTGGATGGATTATTGCGTCGAACAGCCTTATAGGAATACTGCATAGCTAGCCGTTTTGAAGGTAAAATTTAATTAAATAATTCTTCGCATCAGTGCATGCGTGTTGCGCGGCCGTAGTCTAGCCTGGTTTAGGACACCGGCCTCCCAAGCCGGCGACCCGGGTTCAAATCTCGGCGGCCGCATCATAATTTTAACAGGACATCGGCACTACTTCCGCTTCCTAAACAGCTTAACGCCCTCAAAATCGCATACATATTCAAATCCAGCCTCTCGATTCCACCGCTTGCTCAACTGTTTTTGCAACTTTGCGATATATTCATCTTGGCTTTCAAGGTGAATTAACTGCGTGTATATGAGCATGTTCTTTATGTTCCTGTGCCCTCAGCAAAGCCTTTATCACCTCTAAATGCTTATTTCAGTAACAAGCTGTTACATTCTCTTAGTTCTTTACAAAATTTAAAAAATATTATCAGGAAAACTAAACATTTTTTAATCATCGTTAACGGAAAAGGAAAAAGCAAACTTTCGTTTAAAACAGTAAAAGGGGATTACCAAGTACATCTCTTCATGTTGCGAATTCGCGATGATTCTTACTTCTACTGAGGCACTGTTCAGGTTGAGCTGCGACGCAGTAACTTTGGTGTAATTAAGCTGGGAATCCGCCTGGTGTTTTAGATGGTTCCGGTTCCATTCCCAAGTCTGGTCTCTTGTCTGTCATTAGCCCAAAGTATGGTGCTCTCCGCATCCAATAATTATAAAGTCGTGTGTAATAGATTGCACTCTTCGTTATGAGCTTTGCTTGCCAGTCAAAGGCTGTTTTCCAGCGTTTTCCAGTTATTAGAATTATGAAGAAGTTAATGATGTTTAAAATCAATGCAATGATGCCATAAACCAGTATGATGATCCCAAAGACCAAAGAGTATACAAAACCTACTAACCCTGTTAGAAAATACCATAAGATTCTCACTAGTAGTTCAAGGCGAGAGGCCTTTTTATCGAAGGATATGGTTGCTGTTTGAATTATATAAGATAAGATATAGGAACTTCTGCCATTACAGGTGGTGGAGGAGGCGGCAGAGTTGAAGGTGGTTGCGGTGGTACTGCAGTCAAGCTTGCCCCGCAAGATGGACAGAAGGCTGCGTCTGCCGGCGTTTTCTTGACACAATTCGGACAGTATGACATGACATTAGTTCTCTTTTCTAGATATATAAAGAACTTTCGCTGTTAAATGAACAAAGGCTAACTTATTTCCACTTTCAAATTGAGGTGGGTTAATGAGAAAGGTGATAAACAGAAAAACGAAGCGGAGTTTCAATGGACTCAAAACAAATTACATGTAGTAAAGTGCGCTTTTCGACTTATCTTTGTCCTGTTAGTGGCTGATAAACGAATAGTGTTTGAGTTGAACCAAAAATTTATTTAGAACCAGTACTTAAGGGAGTTAAGTACTTAAGGGGGTTAAGTTTGCCGCTTTTCAACTTACACCCAAAAGAAAAAACAGAGGAGCTCTTTGGAAGGGAGCATGAAATTGAAGAACTTATCCGCCTAATTAGGGCTAAAAGATGGGTTGCAATACTTGGTCCAAGAATGGTTGGGAAAACAAGCCTTGTTAAGGCAACAAACAAAAAACTGGAAAGCATGGGCATTAAAGCAATTTACGTTAACCTTTGGGGAGCAAGGGGGACTCATGGCTTGTTAAATGCATTAGCGCAAGGGCTCAACCAAGAAAGAAGCATACTGCAGAAAATTAGGAGCATTGCTGAACGCATAGAAGGAGTCTCGTTAGGAACAGGAGGCATCTCCATTTCTTTGTCTAGAAAGCCCATGACAACAATGTGGGAACTCTTAGCAGCTATAGGAAAACAGGGGGGAGATTGTGCTATTGAACTTGATGAAGTTCAAGAGCTCTCAGTAATTTCTGGGCATCTTCTTAAACTACTCGCCAACATTTTCAACACATACCCAAACATAGTCTTCATCTTCACCGGATCCATGTTCGGTCTCTTAAAGACGCTACTCGAACCAAAATCTACTTCACCCCTCTACGGAAGATCACCAGCGAGACTATATCTGCAACCCTTTGCAAAGGAAAAAGCAGCGGAATTCCTAAGAAAAGGGTTCCAAGAATACCGCAAACCTATAAGAGAAGCGGAGGTAAACGAGGCTGTTGAAAAGCTGGATGGCATCCCTGGCTGGCTGACCCTATATGGAAATAACGCTGCAGTCCAAAAAATGCCTCACGATAAAGCACTACAGGAAACAATAATAGAGGGCACAAAAATAGTTAAAGATGAACTTGAACACTTTCTAGAGGGAAGAGATAGAACACTTTACATAACAACCCTTAAAGTCACAGCTATATCAGCCCGCTGGAAAGAAAT
>JAWCNH010000109.1:0-3884 GCA_038848765.1 Bathyarchaeia archaeon | reverse complement strand
GTTTTTCTGACTGCCCATATCCGTTTGCGTTTATTGTGATTTGCCTAACAACCCCTGCATCCTTCCTTGTTTTCCTTTTCCTTTGCAAAACAGAAATTATTTCAGCCCTGTTTTCTGCCGATTGCAAGGCATAGATGACTGGTAGCGGCAAGCATTCTTTGTTTATTCTGTGAGAAAATTCTTTCAAATCATCCACATCAAGCAAGTCATCCCTTAAAATCAAAATCATGCCCAAAAGTCTACCATAATTTGCAAGCGCTTCAACCTCCTTTTCCGAGCCTCCGCCTATAATAGCGCTTATCCGCGTATGAGCTTCCACATCCGCCGCCTTTTTCCTCACTATGCGAAGATACTCTTCTAGAGTGATATTCACTTTTCCTCGAAGCTGAAGTTCTAAGGCTTCAGCGTCGCCCAACTCAAAAAACATCCCATTAACAACGTTAATGATCTTGGAGGCTTTTTCTGTTGAAACATTGTTTTTTAAGGCGTCTTGGAGTAATGTCAATCCTTTAAACATGAGCGCGTCTCCCACGAGCAGTGCTATGTCTTTGCCAAACTTGCCAAAAACTGTGGCAACTTTTCTTTTTGTTTTGGATTGGTCTATTATGTCGTCATGGATGTCTATGCCTCCGCTTATTAGGGATAAGGCGACCGCAATCGATGTTGTTGCCTCTGGGTCTCCGCCTACCGCTTCGCATCCAAGCGAAAGCAAAGTAGGCCTAGCCAAATCTTGCCAACATTTCGTCATAAAATATTCTAAGGCTTCATGGACTTCTTTGCATTCTATCTTTTCTTGTAGGATAATGTTTCTCGCCATTTCTAGGGGTTTGGTGCCCCTTTCTTTTAGGAGTTTTTCTACATGGTCTATAATCTCTTCTGGGCTTGTTTTCTCCATTTTTACCACATTTTCTTGCTTAGTTTTGCATTTGTTCCTTTAAGAAGTTGTTGTAGGCTTCTAGGTATTGTATGCCTTTGCCTGTTATTTCGTATATTTTTCTTTTCCGTCCCTTTTCTGTTTGGTATTTACTGCTTAAGAAGCCATTTGCCTCTAAAGTGTTTAATAATGGGTATAGGGCGCCATGCCGCACTTTCACGTTGTAAAGTGTTTCTATCTGCTTTTTTATTTTGTAGCCCCACATAGGTTTGGCGTGGACGAGTTTTAGGATTGTTATGTCGAGAAAGTTTCTGGTTATGCGTTGAACAATTTCTTTTTTGAATGTTTCTGACAATTTTCCACTTCCTTTTGGGGCTGTTTATGTTGTGGTTTGATGTTTGGGCTTATTTAGGTTATTCATTTTTTGGAATAGTTTTTTATGCTTTGTTATGCTTTTTTATGGTTTTGGCGCACATGAAGCTTTTTATTTTTGTTTAGCGTCTATAAAGACTTGAGATATGTCTAAGAAGAGACATATCGTATATGCGTAGAACAAAACTACAAAAGGGGAAAATTGATGGAGTACAAAATGAGGGAAATCCAAAACAAGCTCATGAAGGGGCTTCTCGACCTTGTAATATTGCAGTTGCTTAAAAACGAATCCATGCATGGTTACCAAATCATAACAAGCATACGGAGAAACTTCGGCGTCTATTTTGGCCCCAGCACAATTTATCCGCTCCTAAATTCTTTAGAGGAGAAGGGTTACATTAAAAGCGAATGGAACCTAAACAATGAGAGGCCGAGGAAAGTTTACACTTTGACGAAGGAAGGATATGCCCTGTTGAATTTTACTGAGGATTCTTTGAATCACATATGCCAAAAACTGATGAACATGGGAATAAACAAAATCGTCATAAACGGACACCTGCACAAACCCGTAATTCAAACAACAGTAAAAAACAACCACTAAACCCAAAAAGCCCCTTCACTTCTAAACATCTGCAAGTATAGGAGATTTTTGATAAATTTTTAAATATTTTTGCCGTGAATAATATTTTGGAAGCTAAGCGGGAAAGGACTTATTGATGTCTAGTTTGGCTACTTCTGGTTTAGTGAGTTTATATTCACGAGCAGACGTAAATAATGTCATCTACGTTCCTTGGTTTCTGAGGGGATAAAATGTTAGGGATATTAATCGGCACTACGATAAGAAGGCGTATTAAAAGGAAACTTGAACAGGCAAATGCTTTATCTTCTGAAACTGCTGTGAACATTGAGAAAGAATTAAGCTCAATTGAAAAGAGACATTTAAAAGCTCTGGTCAAACTGAAAATAGTAGGGAAAACCGAAGACGGTCGTTACTACATCAATTGCAAAGACAAAAAACACTGTTAATCATAAGAAAAAGGGCTCTTCATAAAACCTTTTAGTTTTGAACATGCTCCTTACTCTTTTGGGTTTAGTCTTGCCTGAAGAAGCGGACATTCTAATTCGCGGATGTCCCATTCTCACAATGGACGAGAAGGGCGTTATTGCGAGAGGGTTCATTGCCATAAAAAACGGCATAATAACTCAGATAGGCGCGGGTGCTAGCCCCCCTTATATAAAGGCTGAAAAAACCATAGAAGGCGACGGAAAAGTGGCGTTGCCAGGGCTGGTTAACTGTCACACGCATGTTGCCATGACAATTTTTCGTGGTTTAGCTGAGGACCGAAACCTAGAAGAGTGGTTGGAGGGGACAATTTGGCCTTTGGAAGCCAAACTTAAGCCGGAACACGTCTATGTTGGAGCGCTTTTGGGCTGTTTGGAAATGATTAAGAGTGGCACAACGTGTTTCGCTGACATGTACTTTTATGAGGGCATGGTTGCTGAAGCCGTGAAGAAGGCTGGGTTGAGGGCGGTTTTGTCGCAGGGCATTATTGAAGCTGGAAACATGGAAAAAGGAGAGGAAATGCTTAGAGAATCCGTTGAATTCGCAAAAAATTATGAAGGTTACGCTGATGGAAGGGTAAAAGTTAGGCTTGCTCCTCACACAGTTTACACTTGCAGTCCAGAATTGCTAAGCAAAGTGCAAGAAGCCTCTTTGAAACTGAATGTTGGAGTTCACATTCACCTTGCGGAATCATTGGAAATGGCGAAAAAATTGAAAGAGAAATATGGGTTAAGCGAAGTTGAACTTCTAGCTGAAACTGGCTTGTTAAGCCCAAACATGCTTGCAGCTCACTGCATACACTTGTCAAGAAGAGATGTGGAGCTTCTAGCCCAACATGAAGTTAAGGTTTCACATAACCCGGTTGCCAACATGAAATTGGCGCAGGGCATAGCAAAAGTCCACTCTCTCCTTGGCAAAGGTGTTACCGTAGGCTTGGGCACAGATGGACCTGCAAGCAACAACAGCCTAAACATGTTAGAAACAATGAAAACAGCCGCCTTACTTCAAAAAACTGCCTACAGGAATCCCGCAGTTTTACCCGCGAGGAAAGTCTTGCAGATGGCAACAGTTGAAGGCGCAAAGGCTATAGGCCTTGAAAACACAGTTGGCTCTCTAACTGAAGGAAAAAGGGCAGACATTATCCTCATAGATTTTAAGAAGCCTCACCTAACGCCGACGCATGACTTTTTCGCAAACATCGTGTATTCTGCATGTGGAAGCGATGTGGACACGGTTATTGTAGAGGGCAAAATTCTCATGGAAAACAGAACCGTTAAAACAGTTGACGAAAAAAAAGTCATAAAAAAAGCGCAAGAAACAGCTCAGAACATACTCGCCCAATAGTTTTTCATTGCACACGCAAACATTTGACTTATAAAATTTATAAGTATGTGTTAAAATCATCCCTAGCTTGGTGATACCGTTGTCAACTATAAGAGAAGTTCCAACGGTAGCACATCGATTCGAAAGAATCGGAGCCCACACTCACATTAAGGGTTTAGGATTAGACGAAAATGGTAGGGCGGTTAAGGTAAAAGATGGAATGATTGGGCAAGAAAGGGCGAGAGAAGCCGC
>JAWCNH010000108.1:0-3969 GCA_038848765.1 Bathyarchaeia archaeon | reverse complement strand
CAATTCTGGATTTTTGTTTTTCGCCCATCTTGCGTAGACTTCAAAGTTGGAGACCGCTGCATGCATGCTTAGGTGAAAGACTGAAGCTTTGAAATTTCGCCAAACAAGTTTTTTGACAAATTCATCGTTAAGACTGGAAATGATATCTTGATAGCGAATTTTTTCTTCTCCAATCATTTTAGGCTTTGCTAGGTAGAGGACGTAGCCGTGGCTGTCTGTTTTTAATGAGGGAAAAAGAATGCCATCTTGAAATAGAATTTTTACTTCTTCATGTTTTTTCCTTGTTATTTGGAAGGATGTTGACCAAGCGTAGTCGAAAAAATCCACGGTGGAACCAGCTATTCGTGGGCTTCGAAAACCGACATAACCACTCTTCTAACCATTTCTTGCACTTCAAAATCGTCGCTTGTAGTGCCCACAATGGTTTCTTCCGCCGCCTTTAACGGTGAACAACCGTCTGCAATTAACACTGCCCAGTTGACAAGATCGCCTGGAGACGGACCATAAGGCAAGTCGCCGTTTTTGTATTGTCTTCGCAGTTCAGCGCCGATTTTGACTATGTTGTAGGCTGTTTTTTCGTCTACGCCGCTTCTTTTTTGGATTAGCTTGACTTCGTCTGGGCATATGTTTTCGCCGACGCTTAGGTAGTCAAAGTTTATCCAAACAGACATGCGTCTGCGGAGTGCAGCGTTTAACGGTTTTGTGCCTACGAATTCGGCGGAGAATGGGTTCATTGATATAACTAGGTATCCGTAGGGATGTCGGTTTACAACTTCGTTGTCTTTTTCTGTTAGAACTATGTGCCCTCTCGTGTCAAGGATTGGGTTTAGTCTTGCAGCGATGTCTTGTTTCATCATGTTAGCCTCATCCAGATAAAGTATTCCTCCAGTTCTGCACCACATGATTATTTGCCCGTCAACCCAGTTTTCTTTCCCCAAGCCTATGTATCTTCCGAAAAGGTCGTAAGTGGATGTTTGTAATCCGCAGTTGACTTCCCATATAGGTAAGCCACATAATTCTGCTACTAGATAGACTATGTGGGTTTTTCCGGTGCCACTTGGACCGATTAGGGCGCATTGTTTGAAATGGTATAGGGCGCGGACAATTCTTTCAACATATTTTTCGCCACGGTCGACATATTCGGGCGTGTTTTTTGGTATGAGAATTCTAACTTCTTCTGGAAAGATGTAGCCGGGATGCAAGTCATATTTGGCTATGTTGTATTTTAAGCGTAAAGGTGTTGTTTCAGTGGTTTCTGGCTTGCTTAGCGAAACACGTATGCGTGTGTTGTTTATTTCGGTTTTTACGCTGGTTTTTTTGACCGGTATTGCTTGTTGAGTATGCTTTTTGGCGTGTGCGCTGAAGCCTATTACGGCTTTTGGTTTTTCAACTTGTTCTGTGAGCGTGGACAAAACGTATCTCTTCCTTCATGTATTGTAAGGGGTTTCTGAACGATTTAAGTATTACGTCTTGCGATTCAATACGTTCACATGTGCGTAGCAAAGCCCTACACACAAAATGAGAAAATGCGAAAATTTGTGGCTAAGTTTTGGAGGTCGCTGTTCGTTAAGCTTAGTTAATGAGGAGTATCACCTATTTGCCAGTAATTAACTCTCCAGACGTTTCAATAACAACAGAAATCCACAGTTTATCAGCGGTTAAGCTGGACAATAAGGTTGAGGCTGAAACAATAAACTTTGATGTTTCCGCCAAACTGGACGAAAAGGAGAGAAAAAGCGGCAAAAAAATCGTCGCATTTATCATTGAAATATCAACAAAACCAAGTTTGGCAAAATTCGAAATAAAAGGAAACGTAACCCTAACGGGAAAAGAAGCGCAAATGGAGAAACTTTTAGAAATCGACCCAGAAACAAAACTGCCCTTCCTCTTATATCGAGTTTACCAACAAATTTTCATGGCAATCTACTTACTAGCAACCATAATAGACATGCCTTATCCCCCGCCAGACTTGCTTCACTCAGAAAAAATAGAAGAACAAAACATAACAGCACAAGCAGCCCCAGAAGAAGAAACCATAGAAACAGCCTAATGATGCCATAAAGAAACCACCATTGATTAATTATTCACTCATGGTTTCTAAACTTTTTAGCTTTTGACTTGTCAAAAGGAAATTTTCCTGTCTAATCAAATCAGCAGTAGGCTTCACCATCATTGTTGTTAAACAAAGATGAAGTCAAAACGTGTTATTCTCGTCTCTTAAAATATGGTTCACGCCTTTTTATGGCGTTCAGGAAAGCTTGAGCTAACTCTTCATCGCTTGCTCCTTTTCTTAATGGCGTCAATACGTCTGTCAAGTTGTCGTTCCTCATGAGGCAAGGCTTCAGTTTTCCGTCGCTTGTAAGTCTCAATCTTGTGCAATGGGCGCAAAACTCTGTGTTTTCTATTGGTTTGATTACTTCAACCTTAACGTTTGGCAGACAATAGATGCGACGATTCTGCATGTTTCTCCGAGTTTTAACGTCCATTGCCTTTTCCTTTAGTTCCGATTCCACCATGTCGAGGCTTAGATGATGTCTTCCAAAGAACTTGTTGTCCAAGTTTATGGGTTCAAGCTCAATTAACTGCAAAACAGCGCCACAGCGACTTGCAAAATCAATCATAGAAGCAATTTCCCCGTCATTTATACCACGCAAAACTAACATGTTTAACTTGACTGGAGAAAAACCAGCGCTAACAGCGGCATCTATTCCCTTTAAAACATTGGTTAAATTGCCTCCAGTAAGCCTCCTGTAAGTCTCGGGGCGCAAAGAAGGAATGTTAATGTTAACCCTTTTCAACCCACAAGAAAACAAGGCTTCAGCCTCGTCTGCCAACAAACTCCCATTCGTAGTCATAGCCAAATCTTTCAAACCCTTCAACTCTGCAATTCCCTTCACAACATTAAGAACATCAGAACGGACAAGAGGTTCGCCGCCGGTCAATTTCACTTTCTCAATGCCTAAACCCACCGCTATGCTCACTAGGCGAACAATCTCCGTGGCAGTCATTTCCGTCACAGGATTGTCAACATTCCTTTCTTCACCTTCCCTATGACAATAGACACAGTGAAGATTGCATCTTTGCGTGATGGAAACTCTGAAATTTAACACTGGACGCCCGAAATTGTCGCTGATCATGTAGATTTTTCTCGAATATGTTTTACAATGTGACCCGTTTCGGGCAATATAAGCTTTTCAACACAAAGCCTAACCGCATGAGGCGAGCCAGGAATACAATAAATCACCTTACCCTTGGCCACTCCAGCCAAAGCACGAGTCAAAATCGCCGCTGAACCAATCTCATCATAACTTAACCTGCGAAAAATCTCGCCAAAACCAGGCAACTCCTTCTCCAGCAACCGCACAACAGTTTCAATAGTGACATCCCTAGACGTTATTCCTGTTCCTCCACAAAGAATAATGGCGTCCACGCCACTTGTGTTCAACAGTTTCTCTGTTTCCTCCCTAATCATCTGCATATCATCCGAAACAATCTTGCGAGAAACAACCCCATGCCCAGCCTTCTCCAACAAATCCACAATCAAATCACCAGACAAATCCACCACACGCCCACCCCTCTTCAACTCCTCAAAACGCGAACTACTACACGTAACCAAACCAAAACCCAACCTCCTTGGCGCATTAGCCCTATGCTTCCACACAGTCTCACTCAACCAAACCACCCAACAACACCTTCAACCCGCCACTTATTTGTATTTCCGTTGCACAATTCGACGGATAAACTTATTAAGTCGTAATATACAAGATTACTTACGTATGCCACAACTAGAGGAAAGAATGCTAATGAATGCCTCAACAGCAATACAAAGAAAATTGCAAGAGAAAGAAAAACTTCAGAAAATCATAGATAAGGTGCTTACGCAAATTTTCGGAAAGGACGCAACCCTACTGATATATAATCATTTGGAAAAGAATTATGCATTAAAGCCTGACGAAATCGCGGAAAGGT
>JAWCNH010000107.1:0-4028 GCA_038848765.1 Bathyarchaeia archaeon | reverse complement strand
TTGCTGATCTGACTATTATGCCTCGTCCTTCTAGAGCCTTTTTTATTTCTCCGCCCCAGAATCTTTTTTTGGCTGCTGCTCTGCTTAGCATGCGTCCCGCTCCATGGGCTGTTGAGCCGAAAGAGATTTGCATGGCTTTTTCCGTGCCAACCAATAGCCATGAGCTTGTTCCCATGCTGCCTGGGATTATTACAGGTTGTCCTAAAGCCCTATAGTCGATGGGAACCTCTGGGCTATCTGGTCCGAAGGCTCTTGTTGCCCCTTTGCGGTGGACCCATACTTTTCTTTTTTCTTTGTTGACTTGGTGGGTTTCGATTTTGGCGATGTTGTGGGCCACGTCATAGACTAGTTGTAAACCCATGGTGTCTGCTGGTTTTTTGAAGGTTTGTTCGAAGCTTTGTCTTACCCAATGTGTTATGGCTTGGCGGTTGGTGAAGGCGTAGTTTACGGCGCATGCCATGGCTTGATAATAGTCTTCTGCTTCGTTGCTGTTGCCTGGGGCGCAGGCTAGTTCTCTGTCGGGTAAGGCTATTTTGTACTTGTGCACAGCTTTTTCCATTACTCTTAGGTAGTCTGAGCAGACTTGGTGTCCGTAGCCTCTTGAGCCGCAATGAATCATGACAGTGACTTGTCCTTCCTGTGTTATGCCGAAGGCTTTGGCTATGGCTGGGTTGTAGATTTTGTCTACTTTTTGTATTTCGAGGAAGTGGTTGCCTGAGCCTAGGGTGCCTATTTGGGTTAGTCCTCTGTTTTTTGCTGTTGTTGATACTTTGTCGGGGTTTGCTGTTTCCATGCATCCTTTTTCTTCGCAGTGTTCAATGTCTTCTGGCCAGCCGTATCCTTTGTCTATTGCCCATTGTACGCCTTCCGCGGCTATTCGGTCTAGTTCTGCGGCTGTTATGTGAAAGTCTTTGCGTCTGCTTCCCAGTCCGCATGGGACGTTGTTGAAGATTGTGTTTGTTAGTTCTGCTAGTTTTGGTCTGATGTCTTTTTCTTGGAAGTTTGTTGTCAGTAGGCGGACACCACAGTTTATGTCATACCCTACCCCGCCTGGGCTTACCACTCCTTCATCATAGTCTGTTGCTGCTACGCCGCCGATTGGGAATCCGTATCCTTCGTGTCCGTCTGGCAGAGTGATGGAGTATTTGTATATGCCTGGCAGGTGGGCGACGTTTGCGCATTGGTCTAGCGTTCTGTCGGTTTTCATTTTTTCTAGCAAGTCTTCATCTGCGAAAACCAAGCCTGGGACTCTCATGCCTATTTTGTATTTTTGTGGAATTCGCCAAGTATAGTTGTCTAGGCGTTCAAGTGGGACTTTTGGTGGTGGGCCATGGTATTCTCTTTCTTCTCCCATAAGTTTTCACCTTAAGTTATGGATGTTGAAGTTTAATATAAACAATTTTGGTGTTAATGCCAATAATATTTCTCCTCTTTTTGTTCGACAATACAGTCAGTATTTTATTATTAATCGAGTTTGTCCTTTGATTTTTTCATAAATAATTAACATACAACCAGCAATACACACTACAACAAGGTAAAGATTAATTGGAAAATAGAAAAGCCACAATTCTAAGGCGAAAACGTATGATTCCGGGTAGAGGAAACTTGCTAAACTTAAAGGCATAAGCACGGGCAGTAGTATGAACCAAAGTAATATTTTAGCAACAATTCTTCTTTCTGGTTTTATTCTGCCTCCAATGTATTGAGCCATAAAGTAACAAAAGAGAGGAATCACTACAGGAAAAACAATTACAATTAAAAAAAGATAAAGAGAAAATCCATGTGAGCCAACTTCAATATCCCAAAAATAAAGCATTGAATCCCTAAGGACAATGATTAGAAAAAACAGTAAAGAAACTTTTAACAATTTGCCTTTTTCACTCAAATTTACCAGCTCAACAATATTATTTACTACTTTTTATTTTTAACTTTTTTGTAAATAATCGATATTACACAAAGTTCTCTTATTGAAAGCCGTGCTTTTCATAGAACCCCATGAAACCTTGAATCGCTTGCCTAACAACACCACGATCAAGCACCACATGATTCCTAATGAAATCAGCAACCACACCAACCGACGGGTCTTTCTCGGCAATCTCCTTATAAAGGCTTTCTAAGCTTTCTCCTCTTTTCATGCCCTCAGAAACTATCCTAGCCCAAAGCCTAAGCTGCTCAGCATAAGCCTTCAACCGCCTCACAGCATCTTCCGCCGCACCAAAATGAGTATAACAAATCGTTTTCGGGTTAAGTCCAACCAACTTCTCTATAGAAGCAAAAGTTAAATCCAAATGAAGAGGCGGAGGCGTAGTCGGAATGGTCTTGTCAAACTGGGGAAAATAAATACCGGCAGCATCGCCAGCAAAAACCATCCTGCTCCCTTTTTCATAGAAGCTCATGTGATGTGCAGCGTGCCCAAGAGTTTCTAAAACCTTCAATTCAACGCCTTCACCTAAATCCAAAACCATGCCATCAAAGGCAGAAACAATCCTTTCCAAAGGAACAGGCAAAATTTCGCCATAAATTTCCGCAACAACACCTAAAACCTGTTTGGCTTGGGTCCAAAGCTTCGAAGGGTCAACAAGATGCGGCACACCCCGAGGATGCACAACCATTTTCGCCTTTGGTAAATAAGGCAATAGGGTGCCTGCTCCTCCACCATGGTCTGGATGAATATGCGAAACAGCCACGTAATCCACATCTTCTGGCTTTATGTTAAACTCGCGCAAGCCCGCCAAAAGATTGTTCACAGTTACGGTTGGCCCAGTCTCAACAACTGCTATTTTCGTCCCCCTTAAAACATAAGACGCAATAAAATTTTCCAACCCAACAGGCTTCAAGTCGATTAGATAAGTGTAATCGTTTAACTGTTTGGAAACCATGTTTTCCACGAGTCATTGCATAGTTTTCTAGTTATTTAATGATTTTCACCAGTTTATGATTTATACCGGAGAAGCAGTCTTACTTAATGAGAGGAATGTTGCTCCGAGTTGTCCGCAACTTATCCTTAGAAGAAGTGCGGAAACGAATTGAAGAGTTCGAGAAGCAGTACGGCATGAAGTTTGAAGAGTTTGAAGAACTTTTCCTAAAAAGAAAGGCTAACCGCTATTTAATTGGCGAATACGTGGAATGGGCTGAACTTGTCCACGCTTATCATGGCTACATTGAAAGCGGCGAACTTGACTATGCCAGAGAAGAGTTCAGAGAACTAACCCCAACAGAAAACTCACTCTTAACGCCCAAACGACTAGAACTCCTCCATAACCTTGCCAACCTACACATAGAATCAATAAACGATTTAGCTCAAAAAACAAGACGAAACGTTAAAAACGTTTACCAAGACTTGCTTGTGCTAAAGAAACTAGGGTTTGTCACATTCAAGAAAAAGGGCAAACGCAACATTGTTCCAGAAACTCCATTAAGAGAACTTACGCTTCTAATTCGTTAATACTGTTAACATTAAAATATCTGCATTGCAAAATTATGTTGTTAAAAGTGAAACAGATGGGTGCTCAGCGGATTCGTAAAAAACTTAAAGACTACGGCTATAAAGACGAAACTATCGATGAAATTCTAAAATGGTATCAATAGTTTAGGCTGAAGCGTTGCTTTCTTCAAGTTTTGCCGGCAAATATTCATCTACTATGTAGGTTAAACCGTAACGGCTAAACGCCTCTTGTTCAGCCTTCTTCCGAATTTTCATGAAAGTTTTAACTTCCCTTTGCCACAATGCCTCCTTATAGCGTGGGTCACGTTGCAACTCATGTAAACGTTTCATGTCAATTTCAGTCAATGGGTCGCTTGGCAACTTATACTCTACAATGTCTGTCGCCCAGACACCACTCCATTTGGCGTCTGGTGTGGTTAGCTCTCTCAAATGTGCTGCGTTTGCTGAGCCTGATATGATAACCATGGCTATGTGCATTCCCCACGGGTCGCCGTCCGTGAAAATGTACACTGGAAGTTCAAGTTCCTTGTTTAGGCGATGAATGAAATGTCTGGTAGCCCTTGGAGCTTGTCCCGCTGTAAGG
>JAWCNH010000106.1:0-4033 GCA_038848765.1 Bathyarchaeia archaeon | reverse complement strand
AACTGGGCTAATGTATACGGTTGGAAAGGGAATTGCGCCTGAAAGCGATGTGGCAGTCATCTCCATTTTGGGCTATGACCCATTCAAATACAGCACTGGCAGAGGAGTCTTAGAGGCTTTAGGTTCAGAAATGCAAATGAAGGATGGCGATTTGGCTTTAAGATGCAACTTTGCAACAGTCAACACAGAACAGAAGCTTGTTGACCGAAGAGTTGGCAGAACCTTAACCACGGAAGAAGCCCAACAGTTAAGCAAAGCCATAAACGAAAAAGTGAAATTAAATTCCTATCCAGCGGGTTTTGAATTCAAAAGCACAATTGGACATAGAGCCGTCCTACTCATACGTAGCAGAGAAAAAAGCCTTTCAAGCAAAATCACAAACATAGACCCCGCATATTCTATTGAAGGAAGGCTTGGAATAGCACAACCAGAATTCGAAACTCGGCTGAAAAAATGCGAACCCATGGAAGAAACAGAGGAAGCAAAAATTGCTGCTACACTTGTAAATGAATTCGTTGAAAAAAGTCACAGAATATTAGAAGAGCATGAAATAAACAAGAAAAGAGAAAAAGAAGGAAAATTGAAAGCAAACATCATACTTACAAGAGACGCTGGGCATCTTTTGCCTAAATTTTTCAAAATAAACGAAAAATACGGCGTCAAATTCGCTTCTTTGGCTGACATGCCCGTGGAAAAGGGAATATCCAAACTTGCAGGCATGCATGTAGTTCAGATTCCGCCGCCTTCCCAAAATCTCTGGAAAGACTGCGAACTGCGTGTGGGGAAACTTTTGGAGGTTTTACCCTTTTATGATGGCTTTTACGTTCACATAAAAGGTCCAGACGAGCCAGCACACGACGGAAACTTCAACCACAAAAAACAACTAATTGAAACAATAGACAAAGCCTTTTTCGGAGAACTGCTACACAAAATCAGCCTAGAAAAACACATTATTTGTGTTACGGCAGACCATTCAACACCATGCAAACTAAAAGCGCATAGCGACGACCCAGTCCCGGTTTTGATTTCTGGCAACAATGTCGAAGCGGATGAAGTGGATAAGTTTTCAGAAAGAGAATGCGCAAAGGGAAGCCTAGGCGTTTTAGCGCATGGAACTGAACTTTTGCCAAAACTTATCCAGTATTTGAAAAAATGACGCATTAATGGGCGACAGTTTTAAATATTCATGGCTCAGAAACACTGAGGATAGGTGAATAAATTGAAAACCAAAGCTACAATACTGTTGACGGCCTTAATGCTCTCCCTAACAATGCCACTCTTAACAGCAAAAGCACAAACGCTATCACCAGACGTATACGTGTTTGCATGGGTTGACAAGTCACAATATATGCCAGGCGAAACAGGAACACTCTACATAACAGTGCTAAATATGAAAGACTCACCAGTTGAAATCAAAAACGTCACAATTAGATATCCATGGTGGGCTTATGTTAAGGATCATTGGGAAGGCAATGAAACCATTAAAAAGATAGATGAAGCAATAGGTAGCAAAGGCGGAAAATGGAATACGGAAAAATCATTTAAAATACCAGAAGATGGAAGAATATCCGGCGGTTTAAGCCCAATTTATATCACGGCAGTTTTTCAAGAAGGGACACCGCCAATAGTCTATTCGAAACCTGCACAACCTTATGTAAACATCGCTAATCCTACAAGTCACAGTACCGTGAAGGATGTTGACAAGATTTTGACTATGATAACGGTTGCTGCGGTGCTAATGATCATCAGCGCCATCATTGTTGCTGCTGCGGTTATTGTTGCTGGTCGAAGAAAGGCTGCTCCAACAGCATAGCAGAATTTTTGCCCAAACTTTCCTTCTTTTTATTTTTTGCCTGATGCGTTGCTTAGTAGCGTTGTGTTTAAGTATTTGAACTGCATAACGTTTAGGGTTGCGAAAGTTTGGGGGTGCAATGCGCTCGCTAAGGTTTTGGTTGCCTGTGCATGGCCCTACATTAATTATGTTCCTCATTTGGGCACTATGATAGGTTCTATTCTTTCTGCGGATGTCGTGGCGAGGTATTATAGGCTGAAGGGAGACGATGTTGTCTTTGTCAGCGGTTCAGACGAGCATGGAACTCCAATCGAAGTTGAAGCCTTACGTTTGGGAGTTTCACCTAAACAATTAACCGACCAAAACCACAAGTTGGTTGTGGATTTATTCGAAAAATGGGGGATATCCTTCGACAATTATACTAGGACTGAGAGCGAAACTCACAAAAAGTTTGTGCAGCAACTTTTCCTAAAAATCTACGAGAACGGTTATGTTTTCACAGAAGAGACAGAACTGCCCTACTGCCAAAACTGCAACAGATTCCTACCAGACAGGTTTGTGGAAGGAACATGCCCATACTGCGGCTATGAAGGCGCCCGAGGAGACCAATGCGAATCTTGCGGACGCCTATTAGAACCAACAAAACTTATTAAACCCTACTGCAGCCTTTGCAAAAACCCACCCATCATAAAAAAGACGAAACATTGGTATTTCGATTTACCAAAATTCGCTGAAAAACTTCAAAACTACATTGAAAATAATAGGCAGTTTCCAGACAACGCTAGAAACTTCAGCTTAAACCTAATAAAAGAAGGACTAAAGCCCAGGGCAATCACACGGGACAACAAGTGGGGAATTCCAGCGCCGTTTCCAGGCGCAGAAGACAAGACAATATACGTTTGGCTAGAAGCCGTTTTGGGATACGTTTCGGCAACCATAGAACATTTTGAAAGGCTTGGAAAAGAGGAAGAATGGAAAAAATATTGGCTGGACAAGAATGCGAAGACGCTGTTTTTTGTTGGAAAAGACAACATTCCCTTTCATACGCTTATTTTACCAGCCCTTCTTCTGGCGACTCATGAAGACTATAATTTGCCTTGGAATGTGCCTTCAACAGAATTCTTAAACTTTGAAGGAAAAAGATTCTCCAAAAGCCACAGAATAGGCGTCTGGATAGACGACGCCCTAAAACTTTTCCCTCCAGACTATTGGAGATACTACCTCATATCAATACGCCCAGAAAAAAAGGATAGCAGCTTCTCATGGAAAACCTTCAAAGAAACCATAAATGCGGATTTAAACGATACATTAGGCAACTTTATCCATCGAACTTTAACCTTTATCAACCAACATTTTAACAACGAAGTGCCGAAACCAGAAAACCTTGACACTTACGACAAGAAGATTTTGCGGTCCGTGAAGAAAAAAGTGAAAAAAATTGCTGAAAGTCTTGAAGAATGTAAACTGCAAGCCGCTTTACGCCAAGTCATAAGCCTAGGCAGACTTGGAAACCAATATTTAAATGAGAAAGAACCATGGAACACGATAAAAACAGACAGGCAACAAACAGCAAACACACTTTACGTTTCAATTCAAATAATCAAAGCGTTGGCAATAGCTCTCGAACCCTTCATACCTTTTACTGCGGAAAAGCTTTGGAAACTCCTAAACTTGGAAGGCACAGTTCACACACAAAAGTGGGAAGAAGCAACAAAACCTTTATCGCCGAACCACAAAATAAACAAGGCACAACCTCTATTCTCCAAGATAGAGGCAACGGAAGAGGAATTGAAAACCATGACAGAAAAAATTGCAACACAAACTTCTACGCAAACCGTTTCGTATCAAGAATTTTCTAAACTAGACTTAAGAGTCGGCGTCATAAAAAAGGCGGAACGTGTCCCAAAATCGCAGAACCTCCTAAAACTTACAATAGACATTGGCGAAGGACAACTTAAACAAGCCGTAGCTGGCATAGCCCAGTATTATGAACCAAAACAATTAGAAGGAAAGCATGTTGCAATAATAGCAAATCTGCAACCCAGAAAAATCTTCGGCTTAGAATCCGAAGTCATGATATTGGCCGCAGAAGACGAAAAAACAGTCTCCATACTTCAACCAGACACGCAAGTAAAGGCTGGAAGCAAAATAAAGTGAAAACTTTTTGCAGCTCAAAATCGACTTGCACGTGCACACATGCCATTCTCACGACGCCACGACAACACCGAAAGAATTAATACA
>JAWCNH010000105.1:0-4074 GCA_038848765.1 Bathyarchaeia archaeon | reverse complement strand
CATGCCTATATTTCTAGGCGGAGGCTGTTGGCCCCATTATGTGCCGGCGGCTGTCCGAGAAATTGTTAGTCGCACTGAATTTCTAACATCTTACACGCCCTATCAGCCAGAAATTTCTCAAGGCATGTTACAAGCTCTTTTCGAATATCAAAGCATGATTTGCGAATTAACTGGCATGGATGTGGCGAATTGTTCGCTCTATGACTGGGCTTCAAGCCTTGGAGAAGCTGCCCGTATGGCTGCAAGGCTTACCCACAGAACCGAAGTGTTAGTTCCACGAATCATTAGCCCCGAAAGAGCCTTAACATTACGAACCTACACTGAACCCGCAGGAATGCTTATTCGCCAAATAAAATATAATTCTGCCACAGGGCAGCTTGACCTAGAGGATTTAGACACAAAAATTTCAGAAAAAACCGCCGCGGTCTACATTGAAAATCCATCTTACTTAGGCTTTATTGAAACACAAGTTGACGAAATAGCAAAAATAACCCATGAAAAAGATGCTTTACTAATAGTGGGTGTTGACCCGACATCGCTAGGAGTGCTGAAGCCTCCAGGCGACTATCAAGCAGACATCGTGATAGGAGAAGGACAACCGCTTGGAAATGCCATGAATTTTGGCGGTCCACTTCTAGGCATATTTGCATGCAGAGACAAGATTGAACATATCCGACAAATGCCAGGTCGCATTATCGGTATGACAACCACGCAAAGTGGAATTGAACGTGGATTTTGCATGGCTCTTCAAACAAGAGAACAACATATTCGAAGGGAAAAAGCAACCTCAAACATTTGCACAAACCAAGCGTTGGTCGCCGTCGCTTCCGCTGTTTATTTGAGCTTGTTAGGAGCAGACGGTCTAAAAGAACTTGGCGAAACCATTCTTTATAAGTCTAATTACGCCATTAAACGCCTATCAGAAATTAAAGGAACAAAGACCCCAGTTTTTCAGTCGCCCCACTTTAAAGAGTTCACAGTCAATTTCCAAGCGACGGGAAAAACCGTAGATTGGGTGCATGAACAACTACTAAAAGAGGGAATTCACGGCGGAAAAAATATTACGAAGGAGTTTCCAGAGCTTGGGGAAACAGCTCTGTACTGCGTTACGGAAATACATTCAAAAGAGGACATAGACAAGCTAGCTGATTCTCTAGAGAAAATTTTGAAGAAGGAGCGTTAAAGAATTGACTTTCAGACAAGCTACGTGGCAAGAACCAACCATATTTGAGTTGGGCAAAACTGGAAGAAAAGGACATGTTTTGCCGCCCATTGAAGAAGAGATCAAAAAAGCATTAGAAAACGAGGTTTTGATTCCAGAAAACATGAAACGGAAAAAGACGCCGAAACTGCCCACATTGTCCGAAGTAGAAGTAGTTCGTCATTTTATTCGCTTGTCTCAAATGAATTATGGAGTCGATTTAGGCTTTTATCCATTAGGAAGTTGCACAATGAAATATAACCCGAAAATCAATGAGGTTTTGGCGCAATTGCCAGAAATAGCCCAAATTCATCCATATCAAGATGAAAAAACCGTGCAAGGCGTTCTGGAAATTTTGTATAAACTAGGAAAATGGTTGGCTGAAATAACTGGAACATATGAAGTTTGTTTGCAGCCTGCCGCTGGCGCTCAAGGAGAATTTTTAGGCGCTCTCCTCATGCGTGCATATCACAAGTTTCATAAGGATTTAGAAAACAGAACAGAAATAATAATTCCAGATTCTGCGCATGGGACTAATCCGGCTAGCGGAAACATGGCTGGATTCAACATTGTAGTAGTTCCTTCGAATTCCCATGGATGCATAGACATGGAAGCCCTAAAATCAACGGTTTCAAAGCATACTGCCGGGCTTATGCTTACAAACCCGAACACCCTGGGCATTTTCGAAGAAAACATAGAAGAAATCGCAAAAATCATCCATGAAGCGGGTGGACTGCTATATTATGATGGAGCCAACCTTAACCCAATCCTAGGAAAAGTAAGACCTGGAGACATGGGTTTTGATATTGTTCACATAAATATTCACAAAACTTTTGGCACACCCCATGGTGGAGGTGGACCAGGTGCTGGTCCGATAGGAGTTTCAGAAGAGTTGGAAAAGTTTCTGCCAGTTCCGCGCATAACTTTTGATGGCGAATTTTACCATCTAGATTATGATAAACCTTACAGTGTGGGTAGGCTTCATGGCTTTTATGGTAACGTAGCCGTTTTGTTGAAGGCTTACGCTTACATTTTATCTCTTGGAGCAGAGGGCTTAGAAGAAGCGGCAGAAGTTTCCGTATTAAACGCTAATTATCTTGTTAAGAAGATACAAGCCATAAAAGGTTTCGAACTTCCCTTCGACAAAGCCAAGCCTAGGAAACATGAATGCGTTTTCAGCGTTAAACCTCTCATGAAAGAGACAAATGTGCGGGCGGTTAATGTTGCCAAACGTCTGCTTGACTATGGCGTGCATGCGCCGACCATTTATTTTCCGCTGATTGTGGAAGAAGCCTTAATGATTGAGCCGACTGAATCCTTCGAAAAAGAGGAGTTAGACCATTTCGTTCAAATCTTGCAAAAGATTTCCGAAGAGGCTTATAGTAATCCAAAAGTTGTTTTGGAGGCTCCGCATAACACCGCTGTTCCAAGGTTAGATGAAGTGAAAGCTTCGCATCCAAAAACAATGATTTTAAGTTGGAAAATGTATCAGAAAAAACAAGCGGGAAAATAGCTATTCAACCAACAATTTTATTTAGGCGCAAAACCACCTTTAAAGGATGTGAAATCTTATGACAGAGCTAGAAAAGAAAGTGCGTGAAGCAGTAGAAAAGGTGCAGGACCCGGAGACCGGCATGTCCTTTGGAGAAATGAACATGATTAGTGACGTGAAAGAACAAGAGCCTGGTGTTGTCAAAATCGATTTTGTGCCGACAAGCCCCGTTTGCCCAATAGCTTTCAAGCTTGCTGCTGACGTGAAAAAGGCTGCTTTGAGCGTAAACGGAGTCAAGAAGGCGTTGGTTTACTGCCACGGTCACACGATGGAAGAAGCCATAAACCGCATGATAAACAAGTAGGCAAGCCATTTATAAGCAAAGTTTATTTTTCAATTTTTTAGTCTTAAAACCGAAGGAGCTTTGACCGAATTGAAGGTGACTGTTCGCTTCTTCACCATCCTGCGGGAAATTGTGGGAAAAAGTGAAGAAAAATTCACTTTAGGAGCAAATGACTTAACTGTTGGCGAATTGTTGAAGTTTCTTGAAGAGAAATATGGCAAACCCTTCCGGGAATATGTTTACGACTGGAAGGGTGAAGTTAAAAGTTATTTACAATTTTTAGTTAATGGCAGAAGCATAACAACTCTTCAAGGCATGGAAACCAAACTAAAAGAAGGAGACACATTAGCCATAATTCCACCAGTCGGCGGTGGCTAACAATAGTATAAGCCTTTTAATTCAAAACGTTAAAAACTTCTTAGACAACAACATAGACGAGTTGAGAACTTTGAATGTGAGCATAATTTCTTTAACTTGCTGTGCTGGATGCGTTTCTTCCTTTTTAAATGCTGGCGACACTTTATTGGAGATTCTTATGGGCGATTTTGACATTGTCTATTCACCAACTTTCATAGATTTGAAGGAGATTCCAAACGTTGATTTAGCCATAGTTGAAGGTGGAATACGAACACAGAAAGATGAGGAATTAATTAAAGAAGTGAGGGCGAAATCCAAAATTATCGTTGCGTTGGGCATTTGTGCAACCCACGGCGGAATAACAAGCTTGGGCAACATTTTTTCTGTAAAAAGGCTCTTAGAAAAAGAATATACTCTCCTGAATTCAAGGCTTCCAGCGTTAAAGGATTTAATGTACCCCATATGCAACTTCGTCGACGTAGACTATTATATTTCAGGATGCCCACCCATGCCCTTCTTGATAGTTCACACGCTAAAGAGCATAGTCGCCGGGAAAACGCCGATTCGCCATCAAAGCGTAGTTTGCACTGAATGTCACAGAAAAATAATTCCAGCAAAGCTGAATCGTCTTTACGGAATATACGAAAAGGAAACAGACCCTACGTTGTGCCTAGTAAGTCA
>JAWCNH010000104.1:0-4114 GCA_038848765.1 Bathyarchaeia archaeon | reverse complement strand
ACTCGTAGAAGTTGACGAGGAACTGCATAGCGACGGCGAATGCCAGAAACGAGCTGACGCCCTCCTTGAATATTTAGGCAGCCCAGCAGAACACCTAACCATAAACACAACAGTCCTAGACTATGGCAACAATTGGCTCTTACCAGGCGACAAAATCCACGTCACATTACCAAACGAAGACATCAACGCAGACTACCGCATCTTAAGCGTAGAATTTCAAGCCAGAAGCCGAGAACAAACCCTAGAAATGACACTAGAACTAGGAAAAGAGCCGCCAAAAATCGTCAATCTACTAAGTAATCTGTGCTCCGAAATGAATAGCTTGGCAAGATATAAGGCTGGACCCACGGGCGCTGTAATAAGCGGTGGAGGAGGCGGTGGCGGCAGTGGCGGAATAGAGCAGCATGGAAACGAGTGGCATGACCCAGACATGGCTTTGCAAAGCGACTTCAACACGCACACAGCCAATCAAGATGCGCATCACCCGAAAATTCATGGAAACGAAAGCCACAGCCCAACCTTTTCCCCAGTTGGGCATATGCATCCATGTTCAGACTTAACTGACCATAATAAGGCAACTCATGACTCTTTAAATATTAACGCTGACACGTTAGACGGTTCTCATGCTTCAGCTTTCGCTCAAGCAAGCCATACACATGTTGAAGCTGACATAACCAACCTTGACCATAATGCTCAGAAGATTAAGGGTAAAGCTGTTGATGACAGCGGGATTGGTGATGGCAAGGTTTTAGGTTACAATGCTTCGCAAGATAAAATCGTTTACATGACCGTTCAGGGCGGTGGCGGAGGCGCCCATGCGGACACGCATGAAAGCGGCGGAAGCGACCAAATAGACGGTTGGATACGTCCAAGTCACATTGGACCTAGAAGCGACTCTTCAGCAATAGTTTATTTCCGAACCCAAAACATTGCAGGCGACACGCCACTTGACCACAGATTTGCGCCAACAAACAACGAAAGAGGATTCATAGGCACGCCGTCTGCGAGATGGAGTAAAATTTACACCAAAGACTTGGACATGACTGGAAGCTTGGCTGTAAGCCAGCTGGTTGTTTCGCCAAACCCCATCTATGCCTACGGCGACATAATAATGAACACTTCAACAAAGAATATTTATCCAAGCACGAATGACACTTGCAAAGTGGGGACATCGACAAACTATTTTGACGAAATGCACGCAGACAACTTTATAACCCATAGCATGAAGCCAATTCCAAACGCTTTATCAAAACTAAAAAGCATTAATGTAAACGACAAGAAAACTTTTCCTCCAGAAGTCTTAAGCCAAATCGACTTGACAACCTGCCGAGAAGAATTGCGGACGAGAAAGAAGCAGAATATTTTAATGCAGAAAATCATCGAGGCAATAAAAAAGGGCGAAGACTATGATATTGCAAGGTTAGAAGCAAGCATAAAGCCCGAAGATGTTGAGCCAACCGACGCCGAACTACAATCAGCCCTTGAAAAAGCAACAGGCGTCAGCCTAGTCCAAACAATAAGCTTACTCATCGAAGCCGTAAAGTTCATCATAGCCAAACTTGAAGCCTTAGGAATATCCTTCGATTAAGTGAGAAAATGCCAATGGTTAGAGATGTTCTTTATTGGCCTAAGCATTTACGAGACCATGTAAAGCTTGTAGTGCAGCATTTCCAAAAGGAAGAGTTGAAACATAATTTGGCGAAAATCGACCTAAGAGATGTTGTAATTGTCTGCGTCGCCGAAGCTTTACCCACAATAGAAAAAATGTCTCTGCAAGAGTTTAAACACAAATTGAATGAACTGAAAAGGAAAAAGTAGAAGACAAACTTACAAAATTTTCTTTTTCAACATCAAAAATCTGCCGAGTGCGAAAAATATTAATGTATGTTTAGCTTTTAAGTTTGTGGTGCTTGCCATGTGGGATCGCTACCTCAATAGTTGACAAAACCTTTAATAATGCACCAGCCAATCCAGAAAGTTTCATGGAACTTTTAAAGCGAATCGAGGAAAAATGGCAAAAGAAATGGGAAGAAACCAAAATATTTGAGGCTGAGCCTGACCCGAAGAGAAAGAAATGCTTTGTCACTTTCCCCTACCCCTATATGAATGGGCCGCTTCATGTTGGGCATGGGTTCACAGCTACACGGGTCGACGTGTATGCAAGGTTCAAGCGGATGCAAGGCTTCAACGTGTTGTTTCCGTGGGCTTGGCATTGGACTGGACAACCTTTGGCTGGAGCGAGTGAAAGAGTAAAGTTGGGTGATGAAGAGTTTATTCGCGCCTTAAGAGAGATTGACGGTGTCCCAGAAGCGGATTTGAAAAGGTTCGTGGACCCAGTTTACATGGCTACCTACTATACTGAGGAAAGCCGTGAAACTGCAAAGCGTATTGGCTTTTCAGTGGATTGGCGCAGAGAATTTCACACTATTATGCCGACCTTCAGCCGATTTGTTGTGTGGCAATATGAACGACTGCGGGAAAAGGGATACGTTGTTAAAGGCACGCATCCAGTTGTTTGGTGTCCGCATTGTGAAAGCCCAACTGGAGATGCTGATAGGCAGGAAGGGGAAGGCGTTTCACCAGAAGAATACATTATAATCAAATTCAGGTTCAAAGACGCATACTTACCAGCAGCAACCTTCAGACCAGAAACAATCTATGGCGTAACAAACCTTTGGATACACCCAGACGCAACATACGTAAAAGCCAAAGTTGACAATGAACAATGGATAATAAGCCAACAATCAGCAGAAAAACTAAAAGAACAAAAACGAAAAATCACAATCGCGGAAACATTCAAAGGCAAAGAAATCATTGGGAAAAACTGCCACAGCCCCATAGACAATAGAGAACTACCCATACTGCCTGGCTGGTTTGTCGACCCAAACCACGCAACCGGAGTAGTCTACAGCGTCCCAGCCCATGCGCCATACGATTGGCTAGCGCTAAAAGACCTACAGGACAAGCCAGAAACATTAATCCAATTTCACATAAACCCAGAAAACATCAAAAAAATTAAGCCAATCTCCATGATTAAAGTGGAAGGATTCAAAGAATACCCAGCAATTGAAATAGTGGAACAATTAGGCGCGAAAAACCAACATGACCCTAAAGCGGAAGAAGCCACAAAACTCCTATACAAAAAAGAGTTTCACAGCGGCATCCTAAAAGAAAACTGCAGAGAATATGCAGGCAAAAAAGTTCGCGACATAAAAGACACGTTGGTTCAAGATTTTAAACAAAAGGGCATAGCAGACGTTATGTATGACTTGCCCCAACCAGTCATCTGCCGATGCTTGACACCTTGCACTGTAAAAATACTGGAAGACCAATGGTTCCTAAAATATTCAGACACAGAATGGAAAAACAAAGTCAAAGAAGCCCTAAATCAAGCTTCAATCTACCCCAACACTGCGCAACAATGGTTCATAGATGTCATAGATTGGCTAAAAGACTGGGCATGCGCAAGAAAAACTGGGTTAGGCACGCCTTTACCTTGGAGCAAAGGCTGGATAGTAGAAACATTAAGCGACTCCACAGTTTACATGGCATTTTACACAATCAACAAACACATAAAACAACACAACATAAAACCAGAACAACTTACCACCAGCCTATTCGACTACATATTCTACGGAAAAGGCAACATAAAGAAAATAGCAAAAGAAACAAACCTAAACCAAAAAACCATAGAATCCATGAGAAAAGAATTCCTTTACTGGTACCCAGTTGACCTAAGAAACTCAGCCAAAGAACTCGTGCCAAACCACCTAACCTTCTTCCTCTTCCATCACGTAGCACTCTTCCCACAAAAACATTGGCCTAAAGCCATAGGCGTCAACGGAATGCTAATGATTGAAGGAAACAAAATGTCAAAATCAAAAGGAAACTTCGTGCCGCTGCGAACTGCCATAGAACAATACGGCGCAGACGCCACCAGATGCGCTCTACTCTTAGGCGCTGAAGGAATGGATGACCCAGACTGGAGAAGCGAAAACGTCCGAGACATCAAAAACAAACTAGAAGCATTCTACAGACTGGCAGAAAACATAATAAAAAACAAACAACCAACCCGAGATGAAAAAAGCCTTCTAGACGAGTGGCTAATCAGCAC
>JAWCNH010000103.1:0-4158 GCA_038848765.1 Bathyarchaeia archaeon | reverse complement strand
ATGGCTACCACGTCGATGTTGTAGGTTCTTTTTATGTCTGTGGCGAGTTTCCGCAGTTTCGGCAAAATTTTCAGCACGTTCATTTTTGCTTTGCTGGAGATTTTCATGTTGGACAACTGGACTGGCGACAACTCCTCTAACGCCAAGCTTCCCATGGACATGTCTAAATGGACAACGTCTGCGGATACTTTCTTTAAAAAGTTTTGGCAAAGCTCCAACTCATGCACTACGAGCTGGTGTCCTTCGCCGACTTTGGCAAAAATTGGCTCTGAGAAGTATGCGGAGGCTCTTTTGTAGGGAGGCAAAACTAGGACTACGGCTGAAGCCACAACTTGTAAAGGCTCGTAGCGTTCGTTTAAAATCGCTGCGCCAGAATCTGCTGCAACCACCTTCAAGACTGTTTCACTCCCTCTTTAAATTGCGTCAAAAACATTTAAGCTTATTTTAAGCCCAGCGCTACGCTTTTATTTTTCATTTCTAAAAGAATTGTGTGGCCGAATGACGACAAAATTCGGATGAACGGATGAATGCACAGAGTTACGCCGACGGCCCTAAGCGTTTACTGGTCTTTTATATTTCATGGCTAAAACATAGAGTTCAGAGCTTTTGGCTTTGCTGGCTTTTGGTTTAATTATTTTGACGAAGGAAAAATGCTGTTTTACTTCCTTTATAAAATCGTCAAGCATGTCGCCTTGAAAAACTTTGACGAAAAAGTTTCCTTTTGGCTTCAAAATTTGCGTGGCAATTTTCAGCGACTGCCTCGCCAAGTCTATTTGTCGGGCATGGTCGAGTTCCCATATTCCGGAAATATTTGGCGAAACGTCTGAAACCACCACGTCGGCGTTTTCTGGCAAGAACTCTTTAATTTGTGTTGTTGCGTCTGAATCGTTAATGTCTACGATAATTGTGCGTACGTTGGAGCATTCTAAGGGCTGGATGGGTTTCAAGTCCACTCCGAGGACAAAGCCGTTTTCGCCAACCGTTTTGCTGGAAACTTGTAGCCAACCACCAGGTGCTGCCCCCAAATCGACAACTGTGTCGCCTTCCTTTATGAAATTGTATTTTTTGATTACTTGAAACAGTTTGTAGGCTGCGCGTGACCTGTAATGTTCTTCTTTTGCTTTTCTATAGTAATAATCTCTTTTTCGGGATTGAACCCAAGCTTTGGGCAATCTTAACTGTCACCAGAAGAAGTGTTTGTTGTTTGCTGTGAAAAGCCTAGAATCCATGAAGTTAGTTTTTCGCAATCGTTGGGCGAAACTGTGCCCCAAGAGCTGCATCTGTTACTTTCGGCACATACAAGGCATGGGCAGTTCATTATGGAGTCTATGGAGGCTGGCAAACGTTTCGGATAAAGCCTATACGTCCATCTTCCTTCATAAAGTTCACGTTCACGGCGGATTAAACCTCTCTGTTCTAGTTTTAGGGCTATTCTGGAGCCTTCTCTACTGCTGGCGCCGAGTTTGCGCCACAAATCTGACTGCAATATGCCTTTGCCGCTTGTGTTCATGATGGACTGTAGAGCATGTTGTTCCAAGTCGTTGCGTTTAGGCATAGCCATCCAGTTCCACTTACTCTAAAATATATATGTGTTTTAAGGATAAAAGTTTGACTAATTAACCTCTCTTGGGATAAGGTTTTAATCATGTGCGACGGCATCTAAGTAATGTTAGAGGCTTTATTTCCATTGTTCTTCTAGCTCAGTCTTTATGCAGTCATTTTGTCACTTTGTATAGAAGCTTATTATCTTATCTATTAGTTCGTCTCGGTAACCGTAGTTTTTGAGTTTCTCTCTTAATCTTTTATGCTGGTTTTTCAAAGAGAAACCTTTCCTTTCCGCTTGGCAATTCATGATGAATTTCGGTAATTGTCACTTTTTTAATTCTGGCGAGCCAGTCGCATCTCAAAGTTTTCTGAATGTCCTTGGCGAGACGCCTATTTCTCTCGTGGCTTGCTTCTGGAACTAAATAAATTTCTATTTTTGCTATTTTTCTTTCCATATTTAAGCCTCATGTGTAATTATGTTTCATAAGCCTTATAAATGTTGTTATACCATTTTTGTATACCTAAAAGAAATACAAAAAAGTTATTCGAAAAATTTGATGTATGTGAGAGTTGTGACACCAGATAGGGAATCAAAAACGGCTAAGAAAGGCAAAGGAAGATTCTTTAACAGACCCACAGTTTCAAAGGGTAAAAAATATCCTAAATACTTTATCTACCTTCCTGTAAAAGTTTGTCAAGACACAAGTTTTCCATTTAAAGACGGAGACATAATAGAAGTTGAAATAAAAGGCAAAACATTAATCATACGAAAGGCTTAACATTTTCACAAGCCTAAAATTCGCATGAAATAGGAAACAGTTCCAGCCCTATTTATAAGGGGGTAGAAATGAGGCAGAAAGAAGCCTTTTACTGCTTAGGAATAGAAGCCACAGCCGACGACTTCAGCGTAGGCATCGCATCTTCAAACGGCGATATACTCGCAAACGTAATCAGCGCCTTCATGCCAGAAGAAGGTGGGATACATCCAAGAGAGGCTGCGAGGCATCACGCCGAAGTAGCACACAAAGTTTTGGCAGAAGCCTTGCAGAAAGCCAAGATGAAACCAGAAGAAATAGATGTAATCGCTTTTTCTCAAGGTCCAGGCTTAGGTCCATGCCTACGCACGGGTGCTACTGCAGCCAGAGCCTTAGCCTCTTACTTAAATGTTCCATTAGTAGGCGTCAACCATTGCGTTGCTCATATTGAAATTGGCAAACTTGTGGCTAAGGCTGGTGACCCAATAACGCTTTATGTTTCTGGCGGCAACACGATAGTTGCTGGATTTGAGGCTAGGCGTTATAGGGTTTTTGGCGAAACTTTAGATATAGCTGTTGGAAACTGCCTCGACGTTTTTGCGAGGGAAGCGGGTTTTAGGCAGAAGGAAGGAATGCCCTTCGGCGCCATCGTTGAAAAACTTGCAAGTCAAGGGAAGAATTTGATTTCCCTGCCCTACACGGTTAAGGGAATGGACTTGTCCTTCAGTGGGCTGTTAACCGCTGCTTTGCAACTGCTTCATGAAGGGAAACATAGCCTAGAAGACCTATGCTTTAGCCTTCAAGAAGTGGTGTTTTCCATGCTAACCGAAGTGACGGAACGAGCCTTGGCGCACACAGAAAAATCCGAAGTATTGCTGACAGGCGGAGTTGCAGCCAACAAACGATTACAATCCATGCTGAAAACAATTGCAGAGGAGCATAACGCAAGATTCTGCACGGTTCCGAAAGAATATGCCCTAGACAATGGCGCCATGATAGCTTGGACGGGCATACTCGCCTATCAGCATGGCATGACTGTTCCCATTGAGGAAAGCTATGTGAAACTTAAGTGGCGACTTGACGATGTAGAAGTGCCATGGATAAAAGAAACCTAAGGTGCACCCATCTTGTCAACACTCTTGAAGAAAGGCGCGGAAGCCAACCTTTTCTTGGAAAGCTGGCATGGACGAAAGGTGGTAATGAAACGAAGAATAACCAAAGAATACCGTGTTCCTGAGCTTGACTGTCAGATTAGGCGTTACCGAACTTTACATGAGCCTCGTTTAATGCACAGCGCCAAGGAAGCTGGCGTTCCAACGCCAACCATATTCATGATTGATTCAGCTGAATCCACAATCGTCATGGAATTTATAGAAGGAAAACAAGTCAAACAAGTTCTAAACGACCTTTCAAAAGAAGAAAGGCTTCAATTATGCCGTCGCATCGGCATTTTAATTGGGCAATTGCACAAGAACGGGATAATTCACGGCGACTTAACCACTTCAAACATGATATTAACGCCGAACGGCAGAATAGTTTTTGTCGATTTCGGTTTAGGCGAATACTCAAAAGAACTCGAAATCAAAGGCGTAGACATGCACCTTATGAAAAGGGCTTTCCAAAGCACGCATTACAGGTTTGCCCAAGAATGTTTTGAAGCGGTGATGCAAGGCTATGGCGAAATCGTGGGCGAAGAAGAGGCAAAAAACGTTTTAGGAAAAATAGCTGAAATAGAAAAAAGAGGAAGATACATTGCAGAAAGAAAGGAGAAACAATAAATGCTGAAAAGAATTTGGAGCATAACGCTTCCAGTTTCAGACCTAAAAAGAGCCATAGATTTCTACGAGAAAACTTTAGG
>JAWCNH010000102.1:0-4181 GCA_038848765.1 Bathyarchaeia archaeon | reverse complement strand
TTGGCAAGCTTCACTTTCTTCTCGGCCTTTTTGACGCCGACTTCGTAGTGGCATCCGTCGCTTTTGCATCCAACAACCATGACCCCTTGAGCGCCCGCTTCGAAGGCCTTCAGGAAATGATGAATTTGTAGGAAGCCAGTGCAAGGAACTTTCATGACCCTAACGTTTGCTGGATACCGCATCATAGCCATGCCAGAAGAATCTACGGCGGTGTGACCACATTCAGAGCAGCAAATAGCCAAAATGAGAGGCTTGGATGTTCCATTTATTGACATAAGCGCCCGCATTTGAGCCAACATTTGGCTTGGTTTGAAATGTCTAAGCTCGATAGCGCCCAGAGGGCATGTTCCAACGCAGATGCCGCAGCCTTCGCACATTAGGTCTGACACTTGCGCCACAAAGTGTCCCTCTTCTTTTGGCACGAGTGTTATGGCGTTGTAGGGGCAAGTGACTGGGCAAAACTCGCAGTCTCCGCAATACTCTTCGTTTACGAAAGCTGTTTTTCTGTCTTTGACGATTTTGCCTTTATTCAGGAATTTTGCAGCGCGCATGGCAGCAGAGTGCGCATGAAGTGAAGATGTTGGTGCATCCTTTGGAAATGTTGCGCCTCCGCAGAGGAATATGCCCCTAAGCTTGGTTTCTGTGGGTCTTAGTTTGGCGTTGTATTCTTTGAAAAATCCGTCTTCGCTAAGTTCAAGCCCGAGGATTTCAGCAAGTTCTTTTGTGCCTTCTGCAGGCACCATGGCTGAAGCCAATACTACAAGGTCTGCTTCCAACTCTAAGAAGCGCCTTGAAATTTGGTCTTCCACATCAACGATTAACATGTTCTTTTCTGGGTCACGTGTAACCTCGGTCGGTCTACCCTTCACAAATTTTATTCCCATCTCTCTGGCTCTTTCATAATAATATTCGTGTTCTCTTCCTGTGGTTCGTATGTCTATGTAGCAAATGGTTATGTCTGTTTCTGGGTAGGCTGACTTAATCAGCATAGCGTGTTTCAGAGAAATCATGCAGCAAATGCTTGAACAGTAGGGGTTCCATCGCCTATCCCTTGAGCCTACGCATTGAATCATAACAATTTTCTTCGCAGGTTTTCTGTCCGAAGGTCTTATGATTAAGCCTTCTGTTGGACCGAAACCGTCAATCATTCTTGCAAGTTCAAGATTTGTTACGACATCTGGATACTCGCCGTAATGATACTCCTTTATTACGCTTGAGTCATATTCTTGGAAGCCCGTGGCAACTATAATACTGCCAACATTAAGCGTCAACTGCTCGCTTTCTTGGTCCAATTCAATGGCGTTTGTTGGGCAAACTTCAACACATTTAGCGCAGTCTTTGAATCTGCAAACTTTTTCGTCGATGGCGTAGGCAGGCGGATACACTGCTGGAATGTTAATGTAAATTGCTTTCCGTGTCTTCAGTTTCGCATTGTATTCATCTGGGACTTCAACTGGGCAAACTGTGGTGCAAAGGTCGCACTGAACACATTTCTGTTCATTGACATATCTGGGCTTCTTTTCTATAGTTACCTTGTAGTTTCCTGGAACGCCTTCAACCTTTACGACTCTGGCGTTAGTCAGTATGTTTAGTTTTGTAATTTCACTGAAGCCAGAGCGGTATACGCATTTTCTTGAAGTGTGCGTGATTGTTTTAACATCGGAAGCGGGAGACTGAATGCAGATGGCGCAATCGTCGGTTGGGAAGAATCGTCCAGCACGTGCAGCCAAACCGCCTAGAAACGGAGCCTTCTCTATCAAGTGCACTTCAAACCCTAAATCCGCTAAATCAACAGCCGCCTGTATGCCAGCAATGCCGCCGCCTATGACAAGCACAGACTTCACAGCTGGAAATTCAAGCTTTTCTATGGGTTCTGAAAATTTGGCACGTTCGATAGCGGCTAAAAGCATGGCTTTTGCTTTTTCAGTAGCCTCAGAAGGAGTGTCTTGATGGGGCAAAGCACAATGGTCTCTTA
Source organism: Bathyarchaeia archaeon (assembly GCA_038848765.1). Lineage (GTDB taxonomy): Archaea > Thermoproteota > Bathyarchaeia > Bathyarchaeales > JAWCNH01 > JAWCNH01. Next base: position 2,206 of record JAWCNH010000102.1, on the reverse strand, counting down.
AGTCAATGACTTCCACAAGGTAGGGATTTAACCCAGCCTTTTCGACTGCTTGAACAATTTTTACCTCGCTTAGTTTTGGCAGAGTCTCTGCAACTACGACTCTGTTTATTTTGCCGTTTTTAACAGCCTCTACGATGGCCTTTAACCCTTGACCTCTCCAGAACTCGCTGTTTCTTGCCACAAGGGCTACGTTAGGAATTTTCTGCACGAAACTGGTTAGGGCGTTGAAATCTAAGATTTCAGAAAGCTGTTTTCCGCCGTCAGAGAGGAACACTCCAATCTTAACTTCATCCATTTCCATCACTCACCTACTCAACCTTTTCACTAAACGCCTTTTATCATCATAAATTTCCACTTTTAGTGGCATCTCGCCCAGTGCATAGTGGGTTGCGCAGGCAAAACATGGGTCGTAAGCCCTAAAAGCCATTTCAACCATGTTCAACAAGCCATCGCTAACTTTCCCATTCTGTATAAGGCCTTTCGCAGCATTCTTTATAGACATGCAGATGCTTGGCGCATTGTGGGTCGTAGCCACTATTAAGTTGACTTTTTTGGCTAAAGCCTTCTCGTCCAAAACATAATGGTGAATTAGAGTGCCCCTCGCAGCCTCAACAATCCCAACTCCTTCGCCGGGCTTGCCGGGCTTGTTTCTAATGTCTTTTCTTGTTATGTCTGGGTCTGTTATTAATTCAAGCGCTCTTTCAGTTGCATACATAAGCTCAATCAGTCTTGCCCAGTGATAGGCTAAGGTGTTATGAACTGGTTTTCCACCTAAAGTTTTGTACATTTTCTCGTATTCTTCTTGCGCTATGGGGGTAGCCATGCCTTCCGAGGCGTTAAGCCTTCCAAGCGGGCCGACTCGGTAAATTCCGCTTTCCGGCCCTTCTGTGAAGCCTTTCCACCCGATTTTTCTTAGGTAGGGCAGTTTAACGTAAGTCCATGGTTCCACATGTTCTTCGATTACGTCTAAATATTCTTTTGGAGAGAATTTTACGAATTCTTTTCCGTTTGGGTCGACAACTCTTACGTTGCCATCATAAAAGTTTACCTTGTTGTTTTTGTCAACCAAGCCCATGTAATAGGTTTTCAAGGTGTAATGTTCGCTTTTTATTAGGTTCACGTAGTCACTGTTTTTGAGAACAATATCCTCAAAAAGTTTTAGGGAGAATTTCGCAAATTCGACACAGCTTTTCACCATTTTCTCGATTTCTTGCCTCTCCTCTTCTGTTAAAGCCTTGGAAATTCCGCCAGGTATGCATGCGCTTACTGGATGTGTCGGTCTTCCTCCAAGCATGCCCGTGATCTTTTGCCCATAAGCTCTATGTTTTATGACTTCTTTACCGATTTCTAAGCCAGCCTTTTCAATAACTCCTAAAACGTTTCTTTTCTCTGGTGGGGCGTCTGGTCCAACGACGAAGTCTGGTCCGCCTAGGAAATAGAAGTGAAGTATGTGGTCATAAATGTAGTAGGCTGCGTATTCAAGTTCTCTTAACTTCTTGGCTGTTTCTGTGGGTTCTACATGGAAGGCTGCGTCTAAGGCTTTGGCGCTTGCCATGTGATGGGCAACAGGGCAGACACCGCAGATTCTCGTCGTTATTATGGGTAAGTCTTCAGCCCTCCTTCCTTCACAAAACTTTTCGAAGCCTCTCAATTCTGGAACTTGAAAGTAGGCGTTTTCAACGTTTCCAGCCTCGTTTAAGAATATGGTTATTTTTCCATGCCCTTCCAGTCTAGTAATCGGGTCTATAACAATCTCTCTCATTTCATAACCCTCCTACGCAAAACGCTGTTCGCAAGCGAATACTTGTAGAAAGTTCCCACAGGGTCAACAGCCTGCTCAATGACACCTGGGTCCGTAGCAATAGATGCGAAAGCGCTTGCTATAGCAGCGCCTTGGTCAACCACGTTTGGGCCTGGACCGCCACAGCCTGTGCATGGAATGTTCACTTTTGGACATTGGGCTCCACAGCCAGCTCGTGTTGCTGGTCCCATGCATACTACTTCTTGGTCCCAGAAACATGTTTTGAGGTCATCTTCGATTTCGTAGATTCGCTTTACTTGTGAAACTTTCCGGTCTTTTTTCTCTCTGGGGCATTCGTCGCAGACAGACTTTTTTGGCAATAGGCTTGAGCCTTTCGGCGGCAATTTTTTGGCGAATATCGCTTCTACTGCTTGGATTATGCTGGGAATTGGCGGTGGGCAGCCA
>JAWCNH010000101.1:0-4198 GCA_038848765.1 Bathyarchaeia archaeon | reverse complement strand
AGTATTCCACGCAGCCGAAAATCCAGATAAAGTTTAACCATAAATTAAAGAAAGTAGTCGGGGTTGGAAAAAAGTGGCCGAGGTGAGGTATTCTCACCCAAAGTGGCGATATCTCCCCCCATTTCCCCTTTTTTATGGGCTTTTGAATTAAAGGAAGCTGCAAAGGGTTTATTTTTTGTTTTAACTATATTTCTTAGCGGAGATGCTGAATGAAGCAAAAAATTGAGCTTGTTTGTCCTTATTGTGGAGTTTCGTTTACTCAGCAGGTTGAGCCTTATGAGGTTTGGGTTAAATGTCCCAGTTGTCAGGCAACTTGGAGAAGAGCTTAAGGCGACATGAATTAGAGAATGTGATTCGGCTGCTTAGGTCTTTGGCTTCCGGTCCCAGAAACACTTTGAAGCTTTATCGTGAATTATGCACAGAAACCGGCTTCAGGAATCATCATAGTTTTTATCGGCAGCTGCGCTTTTGTTTGCAACATCGCCTCATAGAATTGGCTGAAGTAAAACAGAAATGGGGAATCCCAACAAAGACTTACCGGCTTACTGAAAAAGGAAGGAAACTGCTTGAGGCTTTAAAAGAGGAATGAAAACATGCCTACGTGTCCGGAATGCGGTTTTTATGTGGCTAAAAAGTATCTAGTCAAAGAATGGGTTAAATCATGGAAAAGACCAAAAATCAACATAATTGTCAAACATTGGAAATGTAAACATTGTGGTCATGAATTTCAAACAATTGCTAAGGCTTAGCCGAGGCCTACTGCTGATTTGACTTGTCAAAGAAAATTTATTTTGATTGTCAATTTAAAAGGGAAAGTTTAAAACATCACGAAACATGTGATTTCTCTAAAAGGGGATAGGGATCCAGCGCGCTGCCCATCATTCTGACCCACGTTCCAGCCCCCTGGTGCTTGGGTTAGAATGGTGGCGTCCCCTACATTCCAGAAACATGAATTTTGAATCTATATTCTGAATTCATAATTATTTTAAATAGTCTGGGTCAAGATTCATCCTTTACAAGCATCAGGGGGTGTATGGAACGTGGAATCTAGTAAGAAACATATTTTGGGGAATTTGTTACGGGCTACTCAGCAGATGGAAAGTGCCCGTAAAGAGTTGCGGGAAGCGATAAAACAAATCATTGAATTAAAGGAAAAAGCCGATGACTTAGCCAATGATACTATGAAGCTGCTTTCCGACCTCACAGATCTGGAAGCTCAGGGGGTTACTAACTGATGTTTTTTAGTCGTGGCAATCTTGAGAAGGTTTTGCGAGGCAAAAAGACGCAGACTCGGAGACTTAGCGGACGCTACAAGGTTGGACATACCTATGGCGTGCGCACATGGATTTACGAGAAAGCCTTGGCAAGAATTAAGATAACTGCGAAACGGCAGGAAAGGCTTGGAGACATAAGTCAAGAAGATTTGAAACGTGAAGGCTATGAAACTTTGGAAGAATTCAAAGAGGCTTGGACAAAGTTTTATGCAAAGAAGCTTGGCTGGCATCCGGAACTTATTGTCTGGGTTTATGACTTTGTCTTAATTCAAGCGCCAGAAGGTAAACCTTTACCAACAAAAAGTTCTGAAAATCCGGAAAAACAAACGCAGCCAGAAGACATGGATTTAGAAACTGCCATGAAGCCAAGAAGACCTAGGAGTTCCTGGTCGATTTTTGGACGTAGACGCCCAACAGGAGCGCATCCGTCATGAATCATCCTTGCCCTTGGATGTATAACAAGAAGGTCCCCAGAGACTGCAAAAGCTGTGGACATTATGACTTTAAAACAAAGCTGTGCCATCATCCGGAAGCTCTCGGACGCCCAATAATTCAAAGGAAGCTCTAGGTGGATATGCATGGCAGATATTAACTGGAAGGAAATGTTAATCGGCTTTATGTTTGGCGTAATGGTTGGCTCTGAAAGGTTCATTGAATTGGTGAAGCAAGTCATCGAGTTTCTAAGATGGCTCCTATGAATAAGGGGGCTGCTGACTGCTATGAAGTGCGCATTATCGGAAATTCATTGTCGTTTATGTCCTCAAGCTCACCAATGTGAAATCTACAAAGTTTTTGAGGAATTAAGTGAGCTGTTTTTAGAATTTGTTGAAGAGGCATCCGATTATGAGTGACCCTTGTGCAAGACGTGGAGACAACATTATGGCTTTGCTTCAAGCAATACAAGACAGCAAGAGAGGATGGACGAAACGGGAAATCAAAGACTTCCTTTTCGCCCGTTACAGAGCCGGCGTCAGAGAAGAAACTCTGGAAAGCATCTTCAATCAACTTTTAGACCGAGCCATTCTTTATGGCAAGCCAAAAACCAAAGGCAGCAGCGTCTATGTTTATTTTGTCAACACTGAAAAACTCGCAAAAATCTCCGGAGTTCACTTGCCTTGAAATTCATTCTCTCTCTTTCTTTCTCTTTCATTCTTATTCATTAAATTGGTTGCCCCGAAGGAGAATGAGACTTTGATTCAGAAAAAGCCTACAAGACTGAAAATCGCTACCCCTTGTCATTCGCTACATGCGAAAATTGGCAGCCAACAGAAATTCATTGTTTTGCTTGAAAAAGCCAGAAACCTACGAACTACATGAAACTAGCATGTTCAACTCAAGCGAAACACGGGGGTATTGAAAAAATGGACACCGTTGAAAAATATGGAAAAAGACGTCAAATCACCTTTCGCATAGGACCAGTCGCCCAGGAAAGGCTTAGGCAAGCAGCAGCCTTGTTTAACATGAAACCAAACGAATATGCAAAGGCAATTCTATACCTGCACCTGCAAGTTTTCAACGAGCCCCTAGACATGCGAAGGCGAACATGGAAACAAAAACAAAGCTTCTTCTAGCTGGGAAGGGAATGGCTAGGGCTAGCGGACCAGCAGCCTTCAAAGGCTCTCTCCCGGGGATTCCACAAACGCCTAACCCTAGCCCCTTATGTCCCAGCTGCGGAAGCCAAAAAGTCTGGAAAGACGGATGGCGACATACGGATTATTGCTCCATACAAAGATGGCTTTGCCGGTCCTGTGGCCACCGCTTCTCATGGGGTTCCAATGGTTTAAACATGTCTCAACGCACTCAGAGAATTCAGACGAACCATTTAAAAAGCGGCTTAGCCTTACTCCTTAACCGCCAAATATGCGCCGCCCAGCCAAAGGGGGCGAAAAATTTGGCCACAGTGGAATCCCCAATCCAAGGAAAGGCTCAGGGGGAGAGCACAGAAGCCATCCAAGGAAAGCTCATTGAATTTGCATGGTGGATGAAAAAACAAGGTTATGCAGAAGAAACCATTAGAGGGTCAATATCAGCCTTAAGGACATTAGCCATAAGAGGAGCTAACCTATTTGACCCAGAGAGCGTCAAAGATATCATAGCAAGGCAAAAATGGTCAGATAATAGGAAAAGAAATGCGATAAATGCTTATGCTTTATTCGTTAAATTCTATGGTCTTATTTGGGAAAAGCCAAAATGCCCAATAACAGATCAAAAAATCCCATTTATCCCTACAGAACAAGAGATTGATGCATTAATAGCTGGCTGCGGCAAAAAAGTATCAACATTTCTGCAGCTACTCAAAGAAACAGCAATGAGAGCAGGCGAAGCAAAAAGGCTGCAATGGACTGATATAGATTTCGAAAAAGGAATAATAATCCTCAATCGACCAGAAAAAGGCAGCAAACCTCGAATATGGAAAGTTAGCCCTTCACTAATTGAAAGATTCAAGGCTTTACCTAAAGAAAGCCAAAGAGTTTTCGGAGATGGACCAATAAACTCGATAAAAGGAACATTTCTAAAGGCTAGAAAAAAGTTAGCAGCAAATCTTCAAAACCCAAGGCTTAACCAGATATCTTTCCATACTTTCAGACATTGGAAAGCCACAATGTTATACCATCAAACAAAAGACCTAATGCTAGTTAAAGAGTTCCTAGGCCATAAAAGCGTCAAAAACACAGAGATATACATAACTCTCGAAAAAGCTTTATTCCAATCAAGCAATGATGAATTCACGGTAAAAGTGGCTGCCACACCTGATGAAATCAAGGGACTCCTGGAAGTGGGCTTTGAATATGTTTGCCAAAAAGATGGCTTAGCGTTTTTCAGAAAGCGCAAGTAGTTGAACCGAAAGTTTAAAAGTGGTCGGGGTTGGAAAAAAGTGGCCGAGGTGAGGTAGCCTGGTAGCCTATGGGCCTGTGGAGCCCAGC